>CAXGBK010000180.1:0-6560 GCA_964008345.1 uncultured Coxiella sp. | reverse complement strand
CCACTGAATAGCTTGCTGGCTTTGCTGGAGGAAGACGAGGTGGTAGTAGCTCATGCGCATGGCCATATGACACTGCTGCCACACATCTAAATGCAGTTTGGCTGGAATTTGTGCTTGTCGTATGGTTGTTTGAAACGTTTTTTTTAGTTGAGCGATCTCTTGTTGGTGTCGTGTTTCTTGTGTTTGAGATAGCGATTGCGCTTGTGAAAGTGTATTGAGTAGGGCGTATTTGGTTTGGTGGTGTTCTACCAGGACGTAAGCAACAATGGCAATGTTGATAATCGAGAGTGTTATGGTCCAAAATGGTGGAGATTTTGTGTTTGGTTGGGTCATGCTCTTTGCTCCTTTTATTTGATTATAAACTGTATTGTTTGTTTTTTAAATGGTTTGTGTGGTTTTTTTTCTGCGCATGTGCCACTGTGTCAGTTTTGTTACAATGGCTGAGGTGGTAGGGCTTTGGCATGGTAGAATCGTGTGGAACCCAATTTTCTTGGCGGTTTCGGCCATTTTTTCGGTAACCACAAACAGTGGTTTAGAGAGTAAGTCGTGGTATTGGTATTGTGTGATAGCTTGTTGTAGATGTAGAAGGCTGTTATGGCTGTGGACGGTGATCGCATCGATTTGTTGGATGTCGTTGCAAGACAATTGGAATGTTTCTTTTGTGGCAAAATGATGGCGATAGCAGGGGCAATTTTGGGCTTCATGCTGGCGGAAGATAAGCTGTTTTTTTAGCGTTGAAGTGGTATTTTTTCTACAAAAAATTATCACTTTTTCTGTGTGGTTGTCGAATGTTGGTAGCTCTGCTATACCTTTGCTGGTGTAGCTTGTGGGGATGGTTGCTGTGAGATTGTATTCGCTTAGGGTGGCTTGGGTTTTGGGGCCGATCGCAATAATGGTTTGGCCTTCATAATAGGGGCGGAGGGTGTTGGCTACTGCGCGAACAGCATGGCTACTGAGGAAGACCCAGGCTGAGGCAGCCTGTATGCCGGATTTCTTCATATTAGATAGCGGGATGGGGGTGATTTCTATACACGGTTTGGCTAGGAATTGGCCGCCTTGTGTCGTGATGGCCTCGGTTAGGGGTAGATGGTTTGGGTGCGTTTGCGTGATGAGTACTTTTAAGCCATTTAATGTGTTTGCAGACGGCATACTGTGCTGCTTGATAGCAGTCATCTTGAGTGTTTTTACATTATAGGTTTTAGGTTGGGGATTTCAAGTTGGTTGGCGGTTTTTTTTTGGCCAGTAGGTTGGTAATGAATAAGGCCTTGTGACCTAGTAGTTGGGTGAGTACTTTGGCAAAAATACGTTTGCTTGTTTGTGCAACCGCTGGGTCCTGCCAGTTTTGTGCCTCTAGGCCTTCGATGGTTTTGCGATCGATTTTCTCGGGGTGGGTGCTGCTGCATGGCTCTAGTCCCTGCTCAGCATGATATTTGAACCAAGAGGCGTTGGATGTTAGGCAGTCATAGTGTAGGCCAAAACCAAGGATGCTGAGCAATTGGTGTTCAAATTGTCTAACCAAAGTAGTGGTGTAGGATGTATGCAGTTTTTCAAGATGCGTTTGATAGCACGCAAAGAGCGTAGATGTTTCATCGTTGGGTGGGCAAAGTCGGTAAATGAGCTCATTGAAGTAGAGTGCGGCCCAAAGTGCTTGGCCTCGTAGGAGCCTATTGCCCGGTAGGGGTTCTATGGTGTGGATGGTTGCCATGTTGCGACCTTGGCTGATTTGCATAGAAAGCGGTGTTAGAATTTGCAAAGGCGGTTTTTTTTTGCCCGGTTTGCGGACAATGCCTATGATAACGCCTTGTTTTTTGGTGAGTACGCATAGGCGCAATTTTGTCTCCAGGTAAGGCGTGCTGTGAATGATGTAGGCCTCTTGGAACGGTAGTTGCGCGGTTTTTTTTCTAAGCATTTACAAATTGCTGAGGTTTTGGATGGCGGGTTCGAATTCTGGGTATTGAAAGTCGTAAGGTGTTTCTTCTAGAATGCGTCCAGGGATAACGTTGCGGCTATCTAGCGCGAGTGTGCTGGCTTCCCCCATGATTTTTTTAATCATGTAAGCGGGTTGCTTCATCCAGATGGGTTTTCCTGTGACTTTTCCAACGGCTTCCATGAGTTTTTTATAGGGGAGGGGGTTGGGAGCGCAGACGTTGTAAGTTCCGCGGTAACTTTCATTTAAAATCATGTTGACGATGATATCGGCATAGTCACTGATGTGTATCCAGCTAACGTATTGTTCCCCATCGCCAGCAATGCCGCCAAGGAATCCGTGGCTAGACCATAGCCACTGTAGGAGCGGTGGTCGGTCAGGGTGCATAACAGGTGCGGTTCTTGTGATAATGCAACGTAGTGTTGTATCTTTGAGTCCGGCTGTGCTTTCTTCCCAGTCTTGCGCCAGTGTGCTGAGGAAGTGTCCGCCTTTTTTGCCTGTTTCATCGGTAGCATGATGGCTGTGTTGGTAGTAATCGATACCGCTTTGGCCTATGTAGATTTTTGGTGGGTTCTCGCATGATTTTATCCACTTCACAAGCACTTCACTTGATTGGATGCGGCTTTCTCTCATGCGTCTTTTGTGTGATTCGTTCCAGGATTTTGGGACAAGTCCTGTGCCGCTAATATGTTCACCGGTTAAGTTTATAACGGCATCGATCGGCTTTAGACTCTCTGGCCAATAGTTTGTGGTGGTGGCATCCCATGCAATGGCTCGTGCGCCTCTTGGCAGGTGTACTTTTTCGGGTGCGCGCGTTAAAATGGTTACTTTGTGGTCTTTTGCGCAAAAGCGCCTGGATAAAGTGCTGCCCAGTAATCCTGATCCGCCAGCAATGAGGATATGCATGATTGCTTCTTGTTTGTTCGGTGCTTTGATTATAATACAGAGATTATGTCATGGCTAGTTAAAACCGGGTTGGATTGTTGAAAATGCTGGATTGCTGGACGTTTTTTTGTTAATATTATTGAATGTATGGGTTTTTTGTTGGCCCACAAATGTTTTTAATGTAATGGATAGCTATTAGTTGTATGCACAAAATTCGTAATTTTTCTATTATCGCTCATATCGACCATGGTAAATCGACATTGTCTGATCGCTTGATACAGTTGTGCGAGGGGTTGAGTGACCGTGAGATGCAATCACAAGTTTTAGATAGCATGGATATCGAGCGTGAGCGAGGTATTACGATTAAAGCACAAAGCGTGGCGCTTGAGTACTGTGCGAGAGACGGAGAGAGATATAAGCTAAACTTTATCGATACGCCTGGTCATGTGGATTTTTCTTATGAGGTGTCGCGGTCGCTGTCTGCTTGTGAGGGCGCGCTATTGGTGGTAGATGCTGGCCAGGGTGTTGAAGCGCAAACGGTCGCAGTTTGTTATCATGCCGTTGAGCAGGATTTGGTTGTTCTGCCTGTGTTAAATAAGATGGATTTGCCGCAAGCTTGTCCAGATCGGGTGAAGCAGGAAATTGAAGAGATTATCGGTATCGATACACAAAATGCCCTAAACGTGAGTGCAAAAACGGGTCTGGGTATGGAGGATTTATTGGAAGCTTTGGTGCGACATATTCCGCCGCCCGTAGGAGACCCTAATGCGCCTTTGCAGGCGATTATTATCGATAGTTGGTTTGATAGTTATTTAGGGGTTGTCTCGTTGGTGCGTGTGAAACAAGGTGTGCTGCGATCCAATAAGAAAAAAATCGTGATTATGTCAACAGGGCGGACGCATTTAGTCGATGATGTGGGTATTTTTACCCCTAAAAGGGAATCAAGACAGGAGCTGTCCTGTGGTGAGGTTGGGTACTTGGTTGCCGGGATTAAAGAGATTCATGGGGCGCCTGTTGGTGATACGATAACCATGGCAGATAATCCTGCTTCGGCACCCTTGCAAGGTTTCCAAAAAGCAAACCCACAGGTATATGCTGGGTTGTATCCCGTGTCGACGGATGACTTTGAGGCTTTTCGTGAGGCTTTAGCAAAGCTTACACTCAACGATGCTTCCTTGCAATATGAGCCAGAGACTTCGCAGGCTTTGGGTTTTGGTTTTCGCTGTGGGTTCTTAGGTATGCTGCATATGGAGATCATCAAGGAGCGTTTAGAGCGAGAGTATGATCTTAGTTTGCTCACGACCGCACCTACGGTTATTTTCCATGTGATCGATAAGAAGGGGCAAACGATTGAGGTGGACAGCCCCAGTAAACTGCCTGATCCGATACGCATTGCGCATATTGAAGAGCCTGTTGCTAGGGCGAATATTATTGTTCCAGAAGGGTATCTTGGTGCCGTTTTGAAGTTGTGTATTGAGCGCCGTGGTGTGCAGCAGGATATGTATTATGTGGGCAAGCAGGTGTGTTTGGTATTTGATCTACCTATGTGCGAAATTGTGATGGACTTTTTTGATCGTCTGAAGTCGGCAAGTCGTGGTTATGCCTCGTTGGATTATGCTTTCCACCATTATGAGCGAGCAGATATGGTTAAACTGGATATTTTGTTGGCTTCTGAGCGGGTGGATGCTTTGGCCATTATTGTGCATCGGTCAAAAGCCGAGACGATGGGGCGACAGCTTGCCAAACAGTTAAAAGAGCTTATTCCGAAGCAGATGTTTCAGATAGCCATTCAGGCTGCTTTAGGCGGTAAGATAGTTGCGAGAGAAACCGTTAGTGCGATGCGCAAAAATGTGACTGCAAAATGTTATGGTGGTGATATTACCCGAAAGAAAAAACTTCTAGAGAAGCAAAAGGCCGGTAAAAAGCGGATGAAGCAGATAGGTAAGGTTTCGTTGCCACAAGAGGCTTTCTTGGCCATTTTGCGAGTTGATAGCAGTAAAGATTAGATAGCGATGTTTTGGGCGTGGTATGGTTTTTTTCTAGCGGTTCTGTGGCTAGTAGTGACCGCTATGAGTGCTACGTCGTTGCGCGATCCCCTCGGTTATCAGTCTTTTTGGCGTGTGTGGTTGTCGCCCTTGCGTAGCGGTCTTCTTGGTTTGTCTCTGTTATCGTCTTTTTGTTATGATTCGATGTGGGGTTTTTGTTTGTTGCTGCTTTGGGTTTTGGCTGTATGGGGTGGATCATTTGGGCGCGATAGGTGGTCTGGCTATGCCGCTTTTCCTGGGGAGTGGGTCGCTGCTTTGCCTTATGTGGTTCCGAGTGTGCTGCTGTTAAGTGTTTTTTTGATGTTTTATGGTATTGAGACGGTAGAGACAGCTTCTGATTTACCCTATTTTAGGCCTGGTGACACCGTGTTGCTGGCTCGGTGGCCATACGGGGTGTATGCCTGGCCGGTAAAGCGTTGGTTATGGCAATGGTCATCGATTAAGCGCGGCGATGTGGTCATGGTCGCCGGTGTAGATTCATCATGGGCTGGAAGAGTGATAGCCCTTCCTGGCGAGCATTTACGTTATGCTAATCGTCGTTTGGAGATTGATGGGCGGCAAGTTCGAAGTCGTGAGCGGATGTGGCGCTGGGGTGATCCTTTGATTAGTGTCCATGAGGAGTTAGGGGGTGTGGTATATCCTGTGTGGTATATGGCGCATGCACATCGTATTGGTAGCGTGGATAGGCATCTGCAACACGATACATTTTATTTGTTAGCCGATCGGCGGGATGTTGCTTGGGATAGTCGATTGGAAGGGGTTGTGCAGATGGATGCGGTGTTGGGGCGTGTGGAAGGCACGATCTGGAAGTCGTGGTCTAAGATCTAAGGATAATCTAGGTTATCCTGTTAAAATCTATGGGGCTTATTTGTTATCGTGAAATAATGGATCGTAGTTTGTCTGGAAGTTTTGCTACCAAGACCGGCCTTCATCGCATTCAAAACGGTATTGTACTGGCGAGTCTTGGTTGCACAGCCAAGGCTGCATTGAGCCATCCAAGTCTTTGTGCGTTGAAAGACTTGGTGGTTTTGCAGTGGATTGAGCGCTACAACTGCATGCTTAAGCATTCAGTTGTTAATTGTCTCATGCTCTTCGAGTATTAAATCGATGCGGCATGGAGTGAATTTTTTGGTGTATTTTGTTTGAAGTAAAAAGTTTGTGTCTGTGGAGCGAAACGAACGGATTTTTTCGCGTTTGTCGCTCTTTGGGTAGTATCTATTGTTGGTATGTTAAAGCCATGAAGCCGTTTTGTAGATGGTTTAATAAAGTGCACGTTATCATCAGCTGCTTTTTTTAGGGTTATGAATCCTTGGTCAGTTGTTATTTTTGGTATCTTAAAGCCATTAACCATTAGCGTTGGTGTTTTAGCGAACCATATTCGCTTGAAAGCTAGTTTTGTGTTAAATGAATTTATAGAGTTGTGTTTTGTCATGTGGGTTGCCCAATTTTTTTCTAACTTGTCCATTATATATTTAATTTTGTTGTAAGTCAATTGTTTATTTTTTTGTCTGTGTTATTATAGGGCTTTTTTAAATTTGGTTTGGTATGGGACAAGTAAACAAATTGCCGGTCACGGTGCTTTCTGGGTTTTTGGGTGCAGGGAAAACAACGTTGTTGAATCATGTTTTGCATAACCGAGAAGGTTATAAGGTTGCTGTGATTGTTAACGATATGGGAGAAGTGAATATCGATGCGGGCCTCAT
>CAXGBK010000179.1:0-6456 GCA_964008345.1 uncultured Coxiella sp. | reverse complement strand
CACCGAAGAGATGCATCAAATCTGTCTGAATATTCTTAACACAGCCCCAAAAAATGACCATCAATGCATCCTAATGATCCATGGAAAAGGCCAGCACACTAACCAGCAATCCACACTAAAAGGCTATCTTCAGCATTTACTCAGCCTACATCCAAGATGCCGTGCTTTTTGTTCAGCTATACCCAAAGATGGCGGCACAGGAAGTCTTTACGTCTTAATCTAGCAAATACTTGCAATAAACCACACCGTTGAGTAACATAATCACAAAGCAACTTGGCGTTAAAATGAGTGTAAATGTTCTTATTATTGGTTATGGATACCTAGGAAAAGCTTTAGGAAAACTACTGCACACCCACCACCACCAAATTTTTGCCATCAAGCGCAAAGCCACCATAGATGATCAACACATACAGTTCATTTACAAAGATATCCACCACCTAACCACCGCCGACTTACCTAACAGTGACTATGTTATTTACTGCCCATCTGCGGATAAAAGAGACCAGAAAAGCTACGATTACACCTATCTTCAGGGCGTCACACACATACTCAAGCTCTACGAAACAAAAGAACAAAAACCAGGTAAATTCATATTTATTTCATCCACATCTGTTTATGAAACACAAGATGGTAGCTGGGTTGATGAAAACACACCTTGTGATCCAGTATCTGCAACCGCAAAAATCCTACTCCAAGCAGAAAAAGTTGTATCCGAATCCGAACTGGAAACCACGATCATTCGATTCAGTGGTATCTATGGTCCTGGCCGAACGCACTTAATGGACCAAATACGCCAAAAAAACTTCCACCTTTGCTTCGATACACGATTCTCCAATCGCATCCACATCATCGACTGCGCGCGCATGATCTACCATGTCATGCACCTAAAGGTCAACCAAAACCTCTATATCGGCACCGATTGTGAACCCACACCTATCAACACCATCAGCGCATGGCTTAGCTCACACATGGGCATACAGCTCCCAGAAGACAAGCACCGAAAAAATGAAGATATTCAGGAGCACAAAAGCAACAAGCAACTCAGTAATGAAAAAATACTCCATACCGGATTTCGGTTTGAATTTGAAAATTTCCACCGCGGGTTTCGTTTCATTTTATTTAACATGGAGCGATAATTTTACATCACACAAGGAAAATAGCATGTCCTATATCAAAAAGAACCTGATAACCATTTTTTTCACCCTATCTATTTGCACATCCATTTTTTCACAAGATGTTACCCGTTATATCATTTTAGGCCCGCCAGGATCTGGCAAAGGCACACTAGCCAACAACCTTTCTAAAAAAACATCTTTACCGGTTATCACCATCAGTCAATTACTCAAAAACTGTCCCAAGCAAGACCCAGCCTGTAGAGAAATACATGAAAATATGCAAAAAGGCATTCTCATCGACGATAACCATATCCTAAACGTTCTTAAAAAAGAACTTAAAAAACCGATTTACCATAAAGGATACATATTCGACGGCTATCCTAGAACACTCGCACAAGCTAAACAACTAGCCCAAGAAAAACTGCAGATAACACATGTACTCATAATCAACATTTCACACCAAGAAATCATCGAACGATTATCCAAACGGCTCGTACACAGCCCTTCAGGCAGAACCTACCACACAGAAAACGCTCCACCCAAAATCGAAGGGCTTGACGACATAACCCAAGAACCCCTAACAAAAAGAGCCGATGACCACCCTAGCGTTGTAAAAGAACGACTTAAAACCTATGAAAAACAGACCAAACCCATCATTACTTGGGCCATCCAAAAGCAGCAAAGCCAAGATGGCAGCATCCAACAAATAAGCTATATTGCCGCCAATCCAAACCCTGAGATTACGTATCAAAACGCCTGCGAGAAACTCAAATTAGCGTGTCATTGATTATCTTTTATCTTATCCATAACAAAATCTTTATCCCAAATAGGCACATCCAAATTCAAAGCCTTTTGGTATTTACTACCAGGATTATCACCCAGTAAAAGTGCATTGACTTTCTGGCTAACCGAAGTCACAAAACGCGCACCCCTTGCGGTCAATTTTTCTTCAATACGACTCCTTGGTATCGAAAACGTACCCGTTATCACAAACACGTGCCCTTGCAGATCTTGATGATCCGACAAGTCAGTCTGCACACTTTCCACCTGCACCCCATGCTGTTCAAGTCGTTGCAAGAAAGACCGTTTTTTTTGATCACGGAAGTACGCCACTATCGCTTCAGAAGCCACAGGCCCGATATCATCGATAGATTCGAGTTCCTCCTGTTTTGCACGCGCAAGATCGCCCCAACTTTTAAAAATAGCAGCTAAATTCTTAGCCATCTGCGCCCCCACTTCACGAATACCTAAGGCATAAAGAAAACGATCCAAACCAATTTTTTTTCGTGAAGCGATACTTGCAAGTAGATTATCAGCAAGCTTAGCACCCATTCTAGGTAAACGAAGTAACGCCTCTTTATTTAATACAAAAAGATCCGCCGGGTCCTTTAGCAATTCAGAGTGCACCATCAGTGCAATCAGCCGATCGCCTAAACCATCAATAGCAAAGGCCTTACGACTAGAAAAGTGCACAATCCGAAAAACAACTTGATCCTTACATCCCTCGTGGTTAGGGCAAAACCAAGCAACCTGGCCAGGGTTTTGCGCCAGCAGTGTTTTACAGCAAGGACAATGACTTGGCGCTTGAAAAGGCACACTATCAGCTTGGCGTTTCTCAAGATAAACCCCCACAAGCTCAGGAATCACATCTCCTGCACGGCGCACACACACACTATCCCCCACGCGCACATCTTTTCGACTTACCTCTTGAAAATTATGCAAACTTATATGACGAACGACAACGCCGCCCACATGCACCGGTGCAATTTCACAGACAGGCGTAACTATGCCAGTACGCCCTATCTGCGTATGAATAGATAAAACCTTACTCTCTTTAAGTTCTGCTGGCAATTTGTACGCACAAGCCCATCTTGGCGATTTTGCCGTGTTCCCAAGCATATCCTGTTGTAATAAGCTATTAACTTTAATCACAACCCCATCAATATCGTAGGGAAGGTCAACACGCTGGTTTGAAATGGACTCTACATAGGCAATTACCTCTTTGGCGTTATACACGCGCTTTAACAGGCTGCTTACTGGAAAACCCCAAGATTTAGCTTGCATCATATTCTCATAATGCCCATTGGCCAGGCCTTGCTCTGCATCTGCCCAGTAAGCATAAAAGCTCAAAGGTCTTTGACGCGTTATTTCACTGTCGTGCTGACGAACACTCCCTGCTGCAGCATTTCTTGGATTGGCAAACACTTTCAAACCTTGCGATTGCATGGATTGATTCAACCTGAAAAAATCTTCGTGCCGCATAAATATCTCACCACGAACGTACAATGTTTTTGGAAAATCATCCCCATATAGTTGCAATGGTATGGAAGATATCGTTTTCACATTACTGGTAATATCCTCACCCTGACTACCATCACCACGGGTTAAACATTGCACCAATCGTCCATCTTGGTAACAGAGAGAGACAGCCAAACCATCTAATTTTGGCTCACAAACCATATCAAAATCCACACCAAGTATTTTGAATGTACGTTGATAAAAGTGAAGCAAATCCTCTTGATTAAAAACCTTATCTAACGAAAGCATTACTTTATGGTGAGACACCGCGCTAAAGCCTTTAGCCACCGCACCAGAAGCCCGTTGTGTAGGGGAATAATCCACCACAAAATCTGGATACTGTGCCTCCAGTTCTATCAACTCAGAAAATAACGCATCATACGCTTCATCGGCAATAATCGGATCATCTAAGACATGATAAGCGTAATCGTGTTCACGAATTATACGCACCAAGTCAGAGATGCGCTGCCGAACATCATCAGACATCAATTATCCTTTTTAATCTGAAAAAGTGCTTTTTGCACTAGAAAATTGGGATTATCTAAGCTACCACCATCCACAGATATAGCCAAAAGCACATCGACGCGTAATCGTTTTTGGCGACTTGCATGTAATTTAACCGCAACTGGCACCCGCACCACCCAAACGCTTCCTAACTCCCATTGTTCTGTATTGAGAAGCTGTGGAAAGCCTAGCAATAAAGCGGAACTATCCACACGATCTTTGGCAACGATCTGTAATAAGGCATCGCCGTCATCAAATAACGCCTTTTTAATTTTTGGCCAGCAGTCTACTGAAAAATAACCAGACACCATCTTCTGGTCCCTGGCCAGATGCAAAGCACTATAGCTCAAAGATTCTCGAGCAACTGTAGCGGCCCAATCATACACCAGCGAAGATTTATATCGTATCTTCGATTCAAAAACGTCGGTACGTTCAGCGGTATTTTTTTTGACTGCTTTCTCAGTATCTTGCTTAGGGGCATCGTCAGCAGCAACATCTAAGTCAGGTAGACCAGCTTTGCCCATCACCATTTTTTGTTGTGGCAAGTCGGTATCAATAATAGTAGATAAATCGGCATAAGCTCCTACACAAACCAACAAACTGGCCAGCACGCCTACAATTTTATTCAACATCGGCCGTTTCAGCTCGCATAGCATACTTTGATACCACTTGCCGCCATTGCAGCATGGTATGTGTCCCAAGTATCTCTTTATTCTCATCTAAAACCTCTGCATCCAAATCTCTCGCCAACTGATGTGCGGTTTCTACAAGACAATCAAAAGCATGCATAACATGCTCAACCTGACGACAGTCCAATATTAACGCCAAACCCGGGCACGTCATTGAACCGGGGTCAGCCAGATCGAACGTTCCTGGATGGCGCATGGACGCCACATGAAACCATAGCTTCCCTTGGCCCTGCGGCTTTGCAAAACGTTGAAAGTGCTGCTGCTCCGTTGCATGAAGATCATTCTGCGCCAAAATCTGCATCAGCCGATAACCACGAAAGACATCCATGCCTTTTTTTGGCATCACATAAGCAACAATCAGACCCTCACGGTGCGGTATTTTGGCAACATCAGCTTTTTTAGCGGGCATTTCTGCCACCGTCTCAGTCGGCTCTTGGACAGGCTCTTGCTTTGCAACTACAACAGGCTTTTCGCGCATTTTAACATCACGCAACCTCGATCCTGGCTGCTTGTCGATAGGTAGTGATGACACGGAAGGCGGCTGTAAGCACCACATAGTCAAGCCAAGTGAAACCAGCCCAACTAAAAGAAACACCAAATCGCTATTTAACGACACCCAATCAACGATAGCTGATAATTCCATACCAAGACCACAAAAACCTTCCATTATATTGGCAAAATTTCCACCCTATTGCAAGTCTAACTGACCTTTAGGAAGCCACCCTAGTCTTTTGTAGCGGTATCTTGGCTGTCACTACCAAGTTGCGCGGATTGTTTTTCTAAGAAAGCAATTTTTTCATCTTTCTCGCTACAAGCTTCTTGCGCCTCACCTAGGCGGGCTGTTTGCTCATCAAGAGATGTTTTCGTTTTGAGAAGCGCTGCATCTTTTTTGGCCAATGCTTCCTGGCTTTCTTTTAGAGAAGATTCAAGCGATAACACTTGCTCACGGGCTTTGACAAGATCTGCTTGACACGTCTCTAATGTTTCTTGGGTCTTAGCATGCTTAGATTTAGAAGCGGATAATGACTTTTCGGTTTTGGTAAGGGAAGATAGTGCGTCTGCTAATTCAGACTCTTTTGCTTCGATGGTCGCTTTTGCTTCGGCCAGCTCTGTTTGAAGTTTGGCAATCTGCTCTTTGGCTGCTTGGAGCTCTTCCTCAAGCTGAGCAATTTGTTCCTTAGCTTTTTTGAGCGCCTCTTCAAGACTGGCAATCGTTGCAAGTGCTTGCGCCAGTTCTGCTTTAAGACGATCCCGTTCTTCTTCAAGAGCTCTGATCGTTGCGGTTACCACAAATTCTTGTAGATCATATTGATGACCATAGAGTGTATTGAGTAGCTGGATCCGTAAAGTAACGTTATTAGGCGCATATTCACCAAAAAACCAGAGTACAAAATACAACAGTTTTTTAAATAGACGGAGCACAATTTGCGTATCATCGGCGTGCTCTTTTAATAGAGTTTCATAAGATGCTACGAGTTTTTTTTCCAACTCAGCGACCTTAGTCTCTACATCATCAGCCTTCTCTGGTTCGGATTTAACATGACTAAAGATGGCATCGGTATATTCTTTGAGTCCAGACAGAATAGCATCGGTGCTACCTTCTTTAGTATGTTCTTCGGCCGCCGTTTTTAGCTTCTCTAAGCGTTGATCCAACCCATCGATGACTGTCTGCGTCAATTCATTCACTCTATCTTCCCAAAAAAATATAATCCCATTATAAAGCAGCACATAAAAATTACCACTATTAATGCGCAACCTACAAATCCTAAGCCCTACTTTAACGGCAATATATCTTTAATAACCTGACTTTTACATGTATTTATAACAACAAAACGCCAATCTATTATAAT
>CAXGBK010000178.1:0-3953 GCA_964008345.1 uncultured Coxiella sp. | reverse complement strand
GAACCAGGACCACTCACCCTAAGAGGCTGAGGGCAAACTGGGCCAGAACGAGCCTTATCACTGAAAAACCGCGTATCGTTTGCACTAGGGCTAAGTGGGTTAGCATACATAGAATTGCTTGATTCTTCGCCACCTGGCTTACTTGAAATAGAACAAGCCTTACTGATCTCAAGTGTCAGACCGTTTACCTCACTTTTTTCCACAGCTTCAGGGGGTTCAGAAGGAGACACAGATCTACTATTATCAGCACGAGAATGCAAGGGAACACATTTACGCCCCTGTAAGAAGCGCCTCAAAAAAGCAAAAAACCTAATACCTAAAATAGGAAGAAACAACGCCAGTCTTGCAGTCCTTAGCAAAACAATACCAAAGAGTTTTAAAAAATTTTCTTTAAGCGCTATAAACACCTGAGCTAATACCAATAATATTTTATACAATCACAAAAAATATATTATCATAAAAATATAAGCTAGGAAATCCTAATCTGGGCACAATGCTAGGAAAAATATTCCCGGAAAACTCGATAGTAAAGTTAATAAAAAAAACAATGCCGACACCATTATACCCGTATGAACATCGTACCCCAACCAAGGCTGGAGATACATAAAGGTGAGCTCCCTTGCGCCAATACCGCCAAAGCTAAAAGGAAAAACCGAAACCATAGATGAAATCAAAAAAGCAAATACATAATCTGCCATATGCAATGGTTCGTGTAGCGCTTGTAGCAAACAAATCACAACAAAAACTTGACTAAGTTGCATAAAAAAAGCCCAAACATTGCTCCAAAAAAAGAGGCTTAAAAAGCGCCTAGCCACCAAGCTATATACCCCATAAAAAATGGGCCATAATAATAACATCACCCCAAGATACCATCCAGTAGGAATCGGTAACCACACAGCACACGTAGCATAGCCTGCCACCATAACCAGCAGCCAGCATAAAGAAAACAATCCTGTCACGCGGTCTACCAACGTTGCATAAACAAGATCCATCGCCCCCACCTGATAATGCTTATTCAAAAAGTAGACCTTATATCCATCGCCAGAGATGCCACCTGGCAATAAAAAATTATAAAACATCCCTAGATAATAAAGCTTCAAATTGAAAACTTGTGATAAGGATAACCCTATCTGATCAAAAAAAAGGTTTAAACGATACGCAGCAATCCACCGAGACATATTAAATACCAAAAAAGACACCATAAGCCAACACCAATCTACCTGCCAAAATAACGCAAACAAATGACCATAATCGACTTTTCTAAAAACCCACCACAATGCGAGACAACTTAGCAGTATTTTTGCAAAAATCATCCCATAAGTCTTGAACATTTTCTCAAAACCAACCATCTTATTTTGTCAAAACCTCCCGAACAACATAAGGCCTTCTATTTTCGACATGATAATAATTACGCATCAGCACTTCCGCAATCAAACCCAGGAAAACACACTGCACACCAAAAATTGCGACCATACACGCACCCACCCAAGTGTGCAAAAACAGCACCAAAAGAGAGAAAGCCAGCAAAATAAGGCCCACACCACCAAAAAGATGCATCGGTTTCAGCGCAAATTTTTGCAAATATAACAACAATAGCAGATCACAAAGTACAGCAAATGTCCGTCCAGCCACACCGTTTAACAATCCCGACACATACTTAGACTCACCATGTTCTCGAGGATGATGTGCAACATCCATCTCTACAATACGAGCACCATAGAGTTTCGAGAGTACAGGAATAAAACGATGAAGCGTCCCAAAAAGCCCCAAGTTTTTAGCCACATCCTGCCGAAAAACTTTTAAAGTGCAACCCGCATCTTTTACGTTTACACCTGTCATCCAAACAATCAATCGATTAGCACACCAGCTAGGGAATGTTCTGAACCAATTATCCTGTCGTTTACTTCTAGCCCCAACCACTACGTCGACGCCCTGCTCATGAAGCATCTGCATCATCCTAGGAATATCTTTTGGATCGTTTTGCAAATCCCCATCTAACGTCACAATATAATCTGCTTTTGCGTGATCGATCCCTGCAAGCATAGCAATGGACTGTCCGTAGTTTCTATTCAACGATACGAGTTTTACAGCAGGATCTTGATGCGAGCTTACTTTTTCCACCGTCGCATCCGTTGAGCCATCATCCACTAAAACAAGCTCATATGCATAATCCTTTTCTAGAGCTGCACGGACAGCTTGTATTAAAGCAATCACGCTTTCCTGCTCATCCAAGAGTGGAACCACAACCGATAAATCCATACCTTCTCCTATTTTAATAAGCGCAACAATACAACACCATATTGCGAATAAACAATCTCTACATGCGCAAAATCTTGCTGATACCAAGACCGGGTTAACACCAAGTTCCCAGCTTGCGGTTGCGCTCTTGTCACATTAAGACCTGAGTAAAAAGCAAAGCTAGGATTATGCATACGATACATAACAACATCATCACCCATACTTTTTGCCAACATGGCAGCATCATAAACAGGCCTTTGCAATACATTAACCAATCTCGGCAAAAATACAATATGGACAAATCCCAAACACCAACAAGCTACGAGCGCATGCCTAATATCTCGCCATCTATCCCGGTACCAAATATAAAGCACAACAAGGCTAGGTGCATGTAAAACTATCTGATAATCGAAAGCAAAATGCTTGCTAATACCTGGTGCTATCGCCAAGAGCGCTGGATCATGGCTCGTAGAAGCGATCCACGAAAAAAGCCATGGAAGCAATGAAAAAACACCCCACAATATGAGTGCCGGCAACATATACAAACTATGATGCCATTGCTCTTTGGCATAACGTGCCATCAAAATGATCAAAGGTGTGTAGGCATATATGACATAATGAGGGAGCTTTGTGGAAACACAAGAAAAAACACCCAGCACAAAACATACCCAAATCCATAAAAACCGCTCAACATCCTGTTGCCAAATCGATTGAACCTGTCTTAGAACCGGATATAAAAAACCCGAAAATGGGCACAAACCGAAAATCACCACTGGAATATAGTACCACCAAGCGCCCTGATGGCTTTCCATAGCCGACAACGCCCTATTTACGTTATGTGTAAGAAAAAAACCATCGATAAAAAGCCAACCTTGGTCAAACCATTCAAGGACATACCAAGGCAAAGCAATCAGCAAAAAAACACCCCATGCTCGCACATTTAAAAAACTGTTTACAAAGAGATGACTTTGAGCATAGGATAGCGCGTAAAGACTAACAACACCCAAAGGAATCAACAAAGCAATGGGACCCTTTGCCAACGCACCTAAACCCATGGCAAAAAATGCAGTGTAGAGATCCACATGTTCTTTTTTCTTCAAATACCACCAAAAGCTAAACATACTCACCACAAGCGTCGTATTAAGCAATGCATCTGCTATAGCTGTTTTGGCGATAATACTGATTTGGATAGCCGCAACAAAAAGCCAAACTGCTCGCCACGCGGTTGCAGAGCCGTACACCTGTAAGACAAAACGATACATGGCCCAAAGCCAAAGGCTTGACACACAGGCTGAGGGGAGACGCATTGCCCAGGTCGTAAGTCCAAAAAGGTGGGCAGAAAGAGCTTGTAACCAATATATTAAAATCGGTTTATCAAACCGTAACACCCCATAAAGATAGGTCGTTAAATAATTGCCTGACTGCAACATTTCTCGTGTTGCTTCAGAAAAAGCCCCTTCATCCACATCAAAAAGTGGCAACCATCCCAATGGTAAAAAAACAGACATGATCCAAAGCCATATTGGAAAAGGCATAGATCTAAGATTGGGTCGTAACATCTTTATCGTACCAATATTGTATAATAGGCGTTAATAGGAACGCTAACCATGCACCTACCAGAACATCGCTGACATAATGCCATGTTAAAATAACACGACTGGTGGAGACCAATGTAGCAAATACCAATAATCCCGCCCGACAATAAGGAAAACAGG
>CAXGBK010000177.1:0-17363 GCA_964008345.1 uncultured Coxiella sp. | reverse complement strand
TATTATGTTATAATATCTGCAATTTATTAACATTAGTACCGGATATACCACACGTGCTTTCTAACATCCTAAAATTTTTCTTCGGCAGCAAAAATGATCGATTTATTCGACGTATGCGTCCAACTATAACAGCCATCAACAACCTTGAGAAAACACTAAATCAAGAAAGTGACGAGAGCATCCAACAACGCTTTAAAGAACTGCGTGCAAAAGCCACACCGAACAATTTAAGTGAACTTATTGTTGAAACATTTGCCCTAGTCCGAGAAGCCAGTAAGCGTACCATAGGCTTACGGCACTACGACGTCCAACTGATCGGGGGACTAGCACTACACTACGGAAATATTGCAGAAATGGGCACAGGCGAAGGAAAAACGCTAGTTGCCACACTACCCGCTGTCCTGAATGCATTAACCGGACACGGTGTCCATATCGTAACAGTCAATAGCTATCTAGCCAAAAGGGATGCCCAGTGGAAAGAACAAATCTACTCCTTCCTTGGATTAAGTGTTGGTGTTATCGTTCCAGGTATGGATGTAAAAGCACGTCGAGATGCCTATGAAGCAGACATCACATACGCATGCAACAATGAGCTCGGTTTTGATTACCTACGAGACAACATGGCAACCAATCGAGAACAACAGGTAATAAGACCTGCCCAAGAACACCCTCTTCAGTTTTCTATTGTAGATGAAGTGGATTCTATTTTAATCGATGAAGCAAGAACGCCCTTAATTATCTCTGGTCCAACACAAGCAAGTTCTGAATATTACAAGACAATATATCCCATCACCGAACACCTCCAAACAGATTGTAAAAACCCAGATATAACGATCAACATCAAAGAGCGAAGTGTCCAACTAACCGAATCGGGCCATGAAAAAATTGAAAAACAGCTCAAAGCATCCAAAATCTTATCCTCTGATAAGAACCTATATGCTACTGAAAATGCTATGCTTTTACACTATGTTGATGCTTGCTTACGAGCAAAATTCATCCTAAAACGCGATATCGATTACATCGTCCAAGACAACCAGGTTGTTATTATTGACGAAAATACAGGCAGAGCCATGCCAGGAAGACGGTGGTCTAATGGACACCACCAAGCTGTCGAGACAAAAGAAGGCGTAGCAATTCAACAAGAAAACCAAACTTTGGCATCCATTACCTATCAAAATTATTTCCGCCAATACAAAAAACTATCTGGTATGACAGGCACAGCCGATACCGAAGCAACAGAACTTGAACAAATCTACAAACTCCAGGTACTTGTAATCCCACCCAATAAAACATGCTTACGAAAAAACCTAGATGATGTCATTTTTATGTCCAAAAAGGAAAAATACGATGCTATCGTTGCGGACATACTAGAACGCAACAAACAACAACAACCTATCCTCATTGGTACAACATCTATTGAGAACTCTGAATACTTATCTACACTGCTACAAAAAAATAAAGTAGCCCATCGTGTTCTCAACGCAAAAAACCACGAAGCCGAAGCTGAGATCATTGCATCAGCAGGAGAACCAGGAAAAGTAACCATTGCAACCAACATGGCGGGACGAGGTACGGATATTGTACTTGGTGGGAATCTAGAGCACCAACTGAAAAAATCTAAAAATCCTGAGGAAACCAAACGAACATGGAAAAAAATGCATCAAGATGTTCTAGATGCAGGAGGGCTACATGTATTAGGCTCAGAAAGAAATGAAAGTAGACGCGTCGATAACCAGCTCATAGGGCGCTGTGCAAGACAAGGCGATAGTGGGTCTTCGCAATTCTACTTATCCTTAGAAGATCATTTGTTCAAAATATTTCCTCAAGGCGTCCTCAATTTCATTAAGCAATCCAGTAAAAAACCAGGCGAGTGCCTACAAGCACCTATGCTCAATCACGCTATTGCGTCTAATCAGAAAAAGATGGAGGCACACTACTTCGATATTCGTAAGCAAATTCTAAAATACGATGATATCGCTAACGAGCAAAGGCTCGTACTATACGAGCAACGAAACGAGCTACTAAACTTAACCAGTATTCACGACCAAATACCAGCGCTGATTGAAAAAGCTTGTGCGCAAGTCATGTATGAATCAACGGAACATGGTGAACTGAACGTGCAACTCCTTAAAGAAAAAGCACAAAACATATTTCACACCGCCCCTATCCTATCCAACGAACAAACAAAAGAAACGATTGGCACACAACTGCAAGAGTACTACCTAAATGTCTATTGTGAAAAAATGAAAGTGCTGCCAGAGGAAGAATGGCATACATTTGAGAAAAATTTATTACTTCAAATACTAGATCACCAATGGAAAGAACATCTCGTTATCATGGAAGACCTAAGAGAAAGCATCGGATTTAGAGGATACGCACAGCGCAATCCAGAGCACGAATACAAAATTGAGTCCTATAATATATTCAAAGACATGCTATCGAGGATTTCATTTGACTTTATCACCCACTTAATTCGTCTAGAAATACAGGTCAGAAATGAAAGCACCCCTAATCCGATTGGCGAATTATCCGAGCAAACGACCTAAGCAAGCTTTAAAATTTGCCCAAAAGTAGCCAATTGACCAGCGAAACATTCCAATATGGGGCCTTCCCAAATACGAACGCTGGTCATACTTAAGATAAGCGTTGTCACTATCTTTTCTAACAAATGCAAAAATAGCCGATATCAACCACTCCCCTTCAAATCTGTCACGCCAATGTGTCAATTCGTTACCCTTAAAAAGAACAATATCACCCTGATTAAGGTATACAGGCACAGATCTTTCTTGTAATAATAGGTGAATGGGCCATGCTTTTTTCGACTGTCGATACGCCTCATCCGACCCAAAACATAAACAGGCTACCACTTCACATGAATCTCTGTCCTTATGCTTCTTTAATTCATTTCCTCTCGTGTACGTATAATAAAAAGACAATGTTGGCCATAAGGCATAGCCTGTAGCACGCTCAACCGGTGCTTGTAGACGTTCAAGAAAGGTTTCCATCAATGCATCACCATACTCTCTATGGATACCCGTGAGCGAATCATCTTTTCCCTTATAAATATTGGGACTGACACGATGCTTCAATCGCGCGTAAGATGTAACGAATGCACACAACTCGGGACTAATCGCTTTGGGAATAATACAGTAACCATCCCGATCAAAATCTCCCATACAATTATGAGAGAGAAAAGCCGCATCCAATATACCATCATCTAACATTGCCATACTTCATTCCTTACAGATCTTCCATCCAAGTTACCTCTGCTATTCGTAACATCTTCCTCAAACCCGAGACTATCAAGGTATACAAAAGGACTACATGCTATCCTTTAGAAAAAAGGCGCTGGTAATATTCAATATCATCAGGAATATAATTCAACGGATAAGGCCTATTCTCTGATAAAAACAGCAAATACAGCAAAACATCCTGACAATATTCCATTACGCCACGGCAATATGAAGCCAGCATAATAATAGGCTGCCCAAAAAACAACATACTCAACAACTGAATAATACTTACCAAAAAGACCAACTGTAAGAAAAAATTTTGGACAATATAATACAAAATCAACGTAAAGAAAATTCTAAACCAGGTAGATACTCGTATCAAATGACCAAAAGAAAAGGACATCATAGTCAATCCATTAAAATAATTATCATTTTATCAAACCAGTCTGCAGCATGCAAGTCCGCCCTAAAAACCAACTACACAACCCCCACAACCAAATTGAACGAGACCCTTCTTAACACAGGCTTTGCAAAATGACTAAATTTACCTTTCTTATCCATATAAAAAAAACGCAAAAAAACATTTTTATGAGATATAGTTGCGACTGGAACCACATCATCTTCTTGAAGGTGCACCCCGATCAAGTACAACTGTTGCGAAAGATTGGCATGATTGTATTGAAAATAACCGTTCTCACTATTTCCTGCAATCTCCGCCTTATTCTCTCGCAAAAAGCATAAAACCATCTTAGACAAATCAAAAAGCGTCGATAGTTGCTTCAATAACAATCTCAAATCACGAACCCTACTCTCTAACCCACTTTGTAACCAACATTGCATATAAGGACAAGTATAGTCTATCGCTGCCGTATCTTGCTTTCCGATACGATGCTTAAGCATCTGCAAAAATGGGTTAGCTAAAAACCCCTCCGCAAATAGACTTTCTTGTTCATATAAACGTAAAGACCAGCGATTGAATAAATCCACCCGCTCATCAATAAAATGTTTGTCCACATTAGGGTAGTTCAAAAAAATTTTTAAATAGTGGCTCGCTGAACGAAAAAACCGGATAAATTTATTTCGTAAATCATGACGCTCAAGCATCAACAATATCTTTGCCATAATATCCCAGCAAGCGACCTGATCTTGGGGTGATGAGGACTCGACCAAAGATTCTAATCGCCTTGCATAAAATTCAAGCCCCATACACACTCGAACAAGTTCATTGGCAGGAAAATCATAAGTAACAGGGGATGTTTTCATATAAATCATTATAAAATCAGTTTATAGATTCTAGCAAAGTCCTATTAAAAAATAAACCAACTAACGTTTGTTGTACTGAAAATAAACACCACCAAACCGATTTCTATGATATAAAACCATTCTATCTATCTGCTGATAAAAAAATAACTTTGTCCGCATATTATAAATTATATCATCTGCAATCTTTAATCTAGCGCCTCTTTCTGACTGAACAAATTGTATATTTTTAATTATTTCTGGTTCCATACCCCGAGCCAAGCAACGCCGATAACAAACACTCGTATCTGCATCTATTACAACCACTCTATCATAAACATGCCAAGAGCCTGTTTCATAAAGCAGAGGAACCATAACAAAAACATAATACTGCTGAAACTTTTTTTTAAAAGCCAAGAGCTTATCTCGTACTAGTGGATGTACCAATGATTCTACGTAGGCTCGATCTAAAGGGTCCGCGTAAATAGCTTGGCGCAAATAGTGTCTATTAACCACTCCAGAAGGGTCCATCACTTCAGAACCGAAACGTTTCTGCAACGCATCACGAACAGCTATATCATCGCGGTAAATACGACTAACCACCTCATCAGCATCCAACACTGCGTAGCCATATTGATCCACTACGTAACGAGAAAAAGTTGATTTACCTGAAGATATAGCTCCAGTAACTGCAATACAAACCATGCGTTTTACTCCGTCATTTCAATATAAATCGCCAAGATCTTTCTAAATAATAGCCAACCTCTAAAGAGTCGCCTAAACCGTTTAATGATAACAACGTTTTATATTGATCAAGCTTATAACGCCCAATCATCTCTTTAGTTGCAGAAAAAATAGCACCATGAATACCATAACCACAACGCTTTGTTTGGGATGATAAATCTAACGACAGATAATGATCCAGCCATACACCCAGTGGGGAAATAGATGAAAGAGAAATAGGCTTAACATCCTCTAAGGTATTATAACCATCACCCAGCGACATAGGAACTCTTAAACTTTCAATACGAAAATTATACACATCCTTTATAACTTTTTTAGGCATAGCAACACACATATGCTGCGCACCGGTATCCGCTATAGCATAACGCAAGCTCAAAAGACGCATCCAATTATATCTAAGCGAACCCAGTGTAAAAACGGTTCGAGGTGCAAGATGCTGATAATGTCTGGTAATATGAGTTAAGTAAGTATGCGATTCTCGCCCAACATTGGGGAGATATTCAACGGTAAATTGTGCCTTATTACTAATAACATCTTCCTCAATACCACGGTAACAGGAATCTAAGTGCTTACAATAGACATACACACGACCAAAATAAGGAAGGTAAGACCTCAACCAACTCAAATCTTCCTGATAATGCGCTATAACCAAATCGGGTTTATCATCGACAAATTGCAACATAAACGCAGAATGCAACCATGCAGCAGGACTTACATAAGCCATCTCTCTAGCCCATGCGGCATGGTGTTTGACAAAAGACATTGGACCGATAAGACCAAAAAAAAGCATGATACTAACGATAACCTGCATAATCCAAAACCAAATACGTAAGAAATGGTTGCAATACACTAATATCAAACCAGCAACAATATATCGACTACAGCGGCGACATGACCTTTCTAAAAAACACAACCAGTTGTATAACAAGCTAACCCTCTCTAGTCAAACATACTACCCACTGAGTATAGGGGCATTATAGTGTATTAACAACTTCGCCATAAAACTAATAACGCCCCCAATATAATAGACAAGTCAAATTTTATCTTTAGCAATCTCTTTTCTTTGTATATAGCTCGTTAAAACCTCAAAATCGGATATATACAAATTCTCTGAACGCTGCAAGGCATCAATACCTATAATATTCCAATCTTCAGGACTTAGTACCGATGCAAAGACCTTCCTGAGCATTTTACGCCTTTGTGAAAAAGCGCGACAAACAACTCGTGAAAACAAATCATCAAAAACACTATCCTTTTGCATCCCTTTTTTCGGTAACATCCTCACCACAGCCGACATAACTTTAGGGGGCGGGTCAAAAGCCTCAGGAGGAACCACCAAAACACTGTCCATATCAAAATAACGCTGCAATATAACCGACAAACGACCATAATCTTTGGTGGCAGGATCAGCTATCATCCGCATGGCAACCTCGTACTGCACCATAAACAAACCGTCCTTGATAATAGGAAGTTTATCAAGTAACGACAACAAAAAAGGCGTACTAATATTGTAAGGCAAATTTCCGAACCAACGAAAACGATTATCACCATAATCTTGCTGAGCCAAAGTAAGAACATCTGCAGCAAGCAAACGAAATCGTGCATTTGCTTCAAAGCGCTTCTGCAAAAACGTTATCAAATCGTGATCAATTTCTACTGCAAGAACCTCAGCGTGTTTAAGCAATATTTCCGTAAGCGCACCGGTACCCGGCCCTATCTCAATAATCATGTCCCCTTTTTGGGGAGATAGCAACGACACAATCTGATGAATATACCCTACATCGATCAAAAAATTTTGACCAAACTGCTTTTTCTTCTCCCTACTATAGGCATCCATACTCAAGTGTAATATTATTTAATATCAACAAATACTTGTGATCGTAAAGAGCGCAACCACTTTTTATGCTCTACTTGCATTTTTCGATGCGCTAACTCATTGTGTAATTGTTTTCGATCCATATCCTTGGGTGCACGCTTGCCAACGAGCTTCAGAATATGCCAGCCATTATCGGCTTTAATAGGCATCGAAACACCTTTTAAAGGCGTGGATGCAACACGACTGCGTAATATTTCAGGAAACGCATCCAGCTTATACCATTTAAATAGCAGCATTTCGGCGCGCTTTGGGATATCTTTTTTGCGCATTTTCTTCTTACCCCAGGCCTTTTTAAACACGGCTATTTCATCGGCATGCGCTTTGGTTAGCGTATCTTCCTCGTAATCGAATATCACATCTTTAACAAAATACTTGGTTGTTGTGTGCAATTTTTCCGTCCTTAGCTGTTCTACATCGGCATCATCTATGTGTATCTTAGTACGTAAATAGTCTTGCGCTAGCTTCATCGCAAGCTTTTGAGAAGCCATGAATTGTATGAATGCATCACGAGGAATGCCTTCGCGTCGTAGTTTTGCCAAGCTGTCTTTATGTTCTACTGGGATACGATCCTTCTCAGCTTTAGACAACGTAACTTGAAACTTTTCAGCTACATTAAGCTGTAACTGCAAATCCACCAAAATATTTAAAACCTGTTTACGCATCACTTCCTCAGGGACTTCCTCTGGCTCAAGCGCATTAAAAGCTTTGACCAACTGCGTTAACTCTGAGTGCATAATAGGATGTTCCCCTACGATGGCGGCAATGAAATCTTTTTCGGCATACAGTTTAACACCAAGCAAAGCGTATACCCCAATTAACAAACTAAATATATTTTTTTTCAGCATATTAAACCCCATGCTATTGTAAGAAAATCATTATATAACACCATAAATAAATGTCAATCCTACCAACCATACGCAGATAATCTCACAACAAATGACGGCCCGGAATAACGTGACACCCGCTTTCCAGTTAGAACCTGTTTCTTTGAAAGCTCCAGACCAAATGACATACAACAGTCTTTATACTCCCAACCCAATTTATAATATAGTATTTTGTTAGCGTTACTCTGATAATGAAGTGCCAAATATCCATAACTGTTTTTATTCTGTAGTAGAGGTAACACCAGCCCAAATAACTTAGCACGTGTAAAAAAATCATTCCCAGACTTTCGCAACAACACCCCAGGCTCCTCAATATAAAAAACAGAAAGCTTTTTATACTGCATCTGTACCTGAATAGCATGCCATGATAGTAACTCCCAATTCCAAAGACCTTGTAACTTAAATAAATTATCATAACGAGACAACGTCCATTTTGATATTTTATGACGATAAGCAACTTGTGGATCCTCCTCTCCAGCAGTTGACAAATACACCGATCGTTTTTTTAATGGGATATCATGTGACCACGTCCCCTGCCAACCAGGAAGCGATTTCACAATAGGCCATTTTACATACAATTTTAAATCGTTTTTATCCATTAATCGATCCATACCGTTTAAAACATCCTGATCCACATCTCGCCAAAACCATCGATTTTGTGTAAAAAGAGGCTCTCCATTTTGAAGCCATGTTGGCACCCAATCATAAGCTATCCCAAATGCATAATTCGGATGATTTACCAACCGCCAATCCAATTCCAATCGTGGTAACAAGTTATGCCTTGAACGTTTTAGCCCAGAAAGATCCTCACCCAGATAACGGGCTTTGTACCAAGACCCAATCTGCCAGCGAAATGCATGTCCGTATAACAACCGTCTACTTTCATGTTCATAGCCTGCATAACCCAAAAAACGTAATGCACTGGGATAACCACTTCCCTCTTTTGTCAAAAAAGTCAAATAGTCTAGAGCACTTGCCAAACGTAATCCATTACGGGAATGGAGCGCATAGCGAACACTTGGTAAGCGATCATAATCGGGCAAACCATACTGATCAATATCCCACTTATTACCGGCATAACGCTTAAACCAGTATCCGCCAATAGATAAAGCATAAGGTTTACCCACCGATTTGGCTTCAATATGACTTGCCAAGCTCTGGTTAGGCCTGATAGAAGACTGGTCATTAAAAACGTCTTGTCCAGTATTTTTAAATTGCAAATGCCATGAAACATCCCATGATGGAAGAGAAATAGCAGACTGATGAAACATCTTCCAGTAAGACTCCCTATTACGGGCGTGATACATCCAGTCAATATAACCATTTAATTGATGTGACCGTACCGAATTATAATGTTCCAAACGAAAACCAACATCTTTCCTAGAGGTCAAATAAGGAGAATAACCAACCATAGAATTTTTAGGCCGGTAGAGCAAGCCCACTTGTAATGAACCCGTATTTAAAAAAGCTGTGGGCGTCCATTCTGAAGGTTCCCCAGACAATGATAAATCATAATAACGGGCACGAAAAAGGGGCACATTAAAGAAATAAAACTGCGGCCGCAACAACCGAATTTTTTCTTCAGATTCTAACCAAACGACCTTTGGAGATTGTATATGCCACGCCATATTATGAGGGTTACAAGAAGATAACAAAACATCAGAAAGCTGCCATTGATCTTTTGTTAATTGTAAATGATCGGCTCTTATCCAAATACGTCTATTATCTAAACCAAACAATAGCGCGTAAACATCTAAGGCATCGTATCCTTTATCGGCTACATAATGCAAATTCTGAGCTTGTGCCACCATATTTTCTCGTTGCCACAAAACCTTATTTTTTGCGTGCCATGCCATCAAGCCATCATGATCATCTTTATGCAAGATAACCTCTTGCGCCAAAACATTATCTTTCTGATACGCCAATGCTACATTTTTTTTAAAATGTACCACGCCCTTTTGAAAATCAAGATCCGTTACTTCTGAATGAATTGTATAATTCGAATGGTATATGCTCGATTTTCGCGATGTAATATCGCTGACACAACCATGCGCAGATTTATTTAAAGTGCCTTCTAAAAATGCTCTAACACCGAATAAATCCTCTTGAAGCGAACGTTTAGAAACAGAGGGTGCTACATTTTTAGCGGAAAACAGAGCAACCGGAAGACACCAACAAAAAAAACAAAAAATATATAAAAAGTATTGATAGAGCATATGATATCATTATACTGAAAACAGTCCTTCGATCCCATACTAACATGACAAATAGACCACAAGCTATCTCTAAATGATCACATTAACACCTCAACACCATACATGGATACAAAACACAATAAGCAAGAAATACGGCGACCTACTTAATATAACCCCTCTACCTGAGCACGCAGACCACAGACGATACTGGCGTATTTTGATGTCTAGAAAACCTTTCATTTATATGCAAACATCGCCTAAATTTGATATGCAGAAATTTATCCATAGCACTGCCTATCTGGAAAAAAATCGAGTTCCTGTTGCAAACATTATCGCCAGCAACCCGGCGTTACACTGCTTAATACTAGAAGACCTTGGGCAAACATCCTTACTTAATTATACAAAGAAAAAACCGCATAGCTACCTTCCAATTTATAAAAAGAGTATAGATCTTTTACACCACTGGCAATCTATCACAACCTATCCAAATACGATCCCGAACTACACTTCACAAATCGCTAAAGACAATGCAAACCTTTGCATTCAATGGTTTTGTCAAACATGGGCAGAGCAACCACTATCCAAAAAAGAAACCTACGCATGGAACGAGGTGATAGCCAACATCTCCAGGGTATGGGAAGAGAGTCCTACCGCACTTTGCCATCGTGATTATCATAGTGACAACATTATGATACAAGGCAACCAACTTAAAGTACTCGACTATCAAGATCTAGCTATTGGCCCTATCCATTATGATCTAGCCTCTTTACTCACCGACCACTACTACAGCCACACACCTAAAACACAACAAACTCTAATTCAGTACGCCGTACAAAAGCAAGGCATCCCGTTTGATCACCGCACATTCTACACCATCGTATACCAAAGACACTTGAAAAATCTCGGCGTTTTTAGCAGATTACATCACAGAGATCAAAAAAGCCAATATCTAAAATATATACCACGTATGCTGCAAACCATGGAATATATTTCAGGACACATACCAGATTTCAGCGTACTAACTCAGCATCTCATCGGCAAATATATCTATAAAATTAGAAAAAGTCAGGTTTAAAACAGAAAACCGCTAACCATCCTGTGAAACACGACTTATAAAATCATAATACATCGTTATCCCAAGTGCATAAATCGGCTTCGAATGAAATTTAGTAGGATTGCCGCTCTTGCTAGATTGTGTGGAAAACCGCTCAAAGAACGTCCTTATACCTGCATTACCAAACTTTTTATTCAAGGCAAAAATCCATCCCTTAGACTTCACATCCACCACAGGGATTGCCGCCGATGTGGCTACTGGAAACGGCTTCAAATCCAAAGACCCATGTTTTTGCTGAAAGAATCCGACACCTAACGTCAACGGACCATAAGTAGAAAAGTCAAGAAAAGTATAATCTAAACCTGTAAACCAATGCGACGCCGATGGCTTATTTTGCTTTGTATTCAACCAACTGTAGCTATATATCCAGTCTACAAAGCCAACCGAAAGTTTCCCTGCATTTTCTATATACCTATAGCCTTTATATGTTGGATAAGCTGGGCCAGTCACCCCAATAACATGCGTTGTAGCTTGATCGGGCATATCGCTAGCAAAACCGAGCATGGAAACCCATCTAGCAAAACTACCATCATAGATATACTTAATACTTCCTTCCGTAATGGTCACTTGATCACCACCCAATGCAACCATTAGCTCAAAAGAAGTTAATGGTAACATATATCGCAGCATCGGCCTGTAACCTGTTCCACCAACCGGTCCAAAATGTGCGCCATCCCTATAATAGCCAAGTGAAGCATTAGTATGACGGTCTATGGCTTCAATATCAGCTACATCTTCAAAAGCATAAGCTCGTACGCCTGACTCTAGTTCGGTAAAAGACAACATCTGTCTCGTTGGACCTGGCAATAAACCCAATGACACGACCCCAAACTTAGACAAAATGATATCCACACCATATGATTGAATCGTAGGGGTAATATTATTAGACTGGCTGTCTAAAATAACCGCCTCGGCTGAACCTCTAAAATAAATATTATCGGATATTTTTGTATTAGAAACCAAAGAAAAGTTCGGAGCATCCCAAACGGCATTGGTCACCCGCCCCAAAAAAGTATCGGTTTTTTTGCCATTAGCGTTATTAAAGGTACCATAGGTAAAATGCACTTTCCCGATAAACTGTTCATCCAAATCAGGGTAAGCAGAGTCCAAATCGATGCTTGCGTGCACGCACAAACCCAAGCACTGCAACAAAATAAAAATCAACAATCTAATCAAATACTCACCCACCATATCCAGTCACTATCTACGAAAACACACACCATACACTTTGTCAAGAAATAATACTTTATTAACATAATAGTCATACCAGTAACCTTGTTATTAACCATCGACACGCGTATAATAATATCGATTTTTAAAACCCCGATTGCTTTCCCTAAAACCATGGGCAAACACAATCAATCGCCTTCTCCCTGGTGACATTATGCAAAAACGAAATACCGCCTATCAACGACGAACCAGTAAACTTAGCACACGACAAAAAAGCCTACTATCACAAAGCCATTTCCTTCTTTCCATAGACGATCATGAAACCCTTCAACGTTTTATTGCAGACAAAGACACTTACTGTGAAATAGGTTTTGGCAAAGGGGACCATCTTCTTAAACAAGCAAAGACCTATCCATCCAACCATTATTTAGGCATAGATCTTTATAAGCAAGGCATCTCAAAAGTTTTAGGAGAAATAGAAAATACCAATCTTAGCAACATACGCTTATTAGAAGCCGATGCAACAGAGATCTTCGAAGCACAAATACCCACACACACACTCAAGCACATAGACATCTTACACCCCGATCCTTGGCCAAAAAAAAGACACCACAAACGCCGATTGATCACCAGTGGTTTTCTAAAATTATTAATGACACGGCTCCAGCCTAATGGAACCTGCAGAATTATATCCGACGATGCAAGTTATACAGAATGGATCCACGAAATTTTATGCAGTAGTCATATTTCGTTTACCGTGGAAGAAAACTGCACCCCTATCACAAAATATGGTAAAAAAGCGGTTCTAGTTGGGAACAACATCACAACCTACATTCTTAAAAGTTAAGAGCTTGCCTTGATACAAAAATCTTGCTAAATTAAGGACATTATTTAGCTAAAACAGCGTCATGAATTTCTTAAAAAACAGCTTAGCTATTGGACTTTGCATTTGCATAAGCGCCTGTAGTCAACCACCTGTATCACCTACCCAAGGCACACCCCATAACAAACTACCACTCCAAAAAATTAAAATTGGCATGACCCAAACAGAAGTAAAAACCATACTAGGAAGCCCACACATCAACCCCTTCAGCCCAAATACATGGCATTATATCAGCCGAGACAACCATAAAGCCAATAAGACCGTTGCCATAACTTTCAAAAATGCGAAGGTAACGGAAATCCATTAACCACTCGAGCAAGCATATAAGCTATGAGCCCGCTTAACAAAAACCTCCACCATATTTTGTGTAATATTTTCAAATAGCGTATCAAAAATTGGATTTAACCAAAAAGCTTGCATCGTAAAATCAAGATACAACGAGACTCGACAACCGCCGTCTTCTAGTGATTCAAACAGCCACTGACCCTGCAAATGCTCTAATGGTCCTTCGACTAATGATAAGGAAATTGACGAAGGCCGTATCGAAATATTTAACGTTCTTAACGAATAGGAAAAACCGAAACGATGAAAAACCAAAACAGCCCTCACGCGATCACCCTCTACGGATTCTATTTCACCATGCTTGCACCAGGGGACAAACTCTGGGTATAAATCAACTGCATAAACCATATCATACATTTGACAAGCCTTGTAGGGAACTAAAGCTGACTTTCGTACTATTTGACCCAAAACATCATCCAACCTTACCTTTTCACAATCATATAGGAAGGATCGGCGGCATGCAAATAGCAAAAACTCATACCCTTTAAATAAAAATAATGATATAATACCAATATCTTATTATGCATCAATCTATGTAATGAACAAGAAAGCTTCTCCCAACACATTCATTACCAACCGTCGTGCGTCGCATGACTATATTATTCATGAAAAATTTGAAGCTGGCTTAGCACTCGAGGGGTGGGAAGTTAAAGCCATCCGATCTAATCGAGGACAAATACAAGAAGGCTATATTAGCATCCAGGATAGCGAATGTTGGCTTGTGGGCTCCAATATAACACCACTTGATTCAACGGTACAACACTCAAACCCAGACCCCACGAGAAAACGAAAATTGCTACTGCATAAAAAAGAAATCACCAAACTTTATGGTCAACATAAAATAAAAGGCTATACCATTATTCCACTGAAAGTCTACCTATCCAATCGACGTTTTAAAATAGCGATCGCACTAGCCAGTGGGAAAAAATTACACGACAAACGTCAAGCCGACAAAGAAAAAACATGGAAGCGTGACAAACTAAGGCTTCAAAAGTAAAAAGCTGAGCTACCTTCGCCTTATGCCTTGGGAAGGCCTCTGGGCATCTGATCGAGGACACAACCACCGAGAAAAGAAAGCCCCTCTCGTTCTAGAGCAAATCTCGGAAGACTTCACAGCATTACCCCTTAGCGCCTGCCCATTATTAGAAGCACCCAGTCTTGTCGTCTGAAAAATAAGCCAAGGGGTATAGTACAAATAAGTAATCAACGTACCCACCAATACTGCAGGTGAAACCACCCCTGCTAGCATGCAAGCACCTGCAGCGGATACCGCTGAAGTTAAGCCAAGCCATGCCATAAAGCTTAAACGCTTCATACTAGAGAGCATAGATAACAACTGCCTAAAAGGTGACCCTATGACACGCCCCCATGCAACGTTCTTAAGAGAATATACGGCATACACAGAACAGGTCAAAACATGACTAATCATAGACAGTATCTGCAAAGGGTTCATCAGCATGTACCAAAAATTCTTCATAATAGTTTTAATATTCTTTAGCAATCTCAACTTATGATCTTTATAAAAAATCGCAAGAGGCAAGCTAACAATAGCCGCAAGGGTCTGGAAAATAGCAGTATACCACCGAAGATTAGCTGGCTTAGAAACAACAGAAGCAATATACCCAGCAACCAGCTTCGGTAACCTAGCATGCCTTACCAAAAATGCCCCTAATACATCAGAACCGCCCTTCTTTTCCAACATCTTCCAACTTGATTTCAAAGCATTGGAAGCATCAGCCATATCAGCAGAAGGACGAATAACGCCCTCTGCGATATCCACCCAACGTATCCACGAGCCACCTGAAGCAATGAGCTGTAAAAAACCGTCTCTCCCCGTAGCTTTAAAAGCATACGATGCAACATCATTTAATACAGAAGCCACTTCAGGAGCGATAGAATCACGAACATGGGCATCCCTTGCAACAAAATTAGTTAGTAATGCCAATCGAAGACCTTGATACTTCTTATCCTCTATCAATTGAAAAGCAACATCGCTTACGTTCTTTAATTTATCTAATAACGAGACCCAAAAAACAGAATAAAATACATCTTCCTCTTGATTAAAGCTAGATGAAAAGTCCTCCATATACAAAGCACTTAGGTCAAGACACATTGTAAAAAAGTCTTCATCATCTATTCCAAGGAACACGTCCACCAGCTGTGCAAAATAGTCTCTAGCTTGCTCACAACAATCCTCAGGTACGTATTCGGAAAGCGATCTTACAACCATTTCCTTCACTAAATTACGTGTAACATCATGTTTTCGCCAAATATTCACCCTATCACGAATATCATCATAATCTGATTCAGTCCAAATAGAGATAGCCAAACGCATGTCCTGCATCAACAGGCGCTGTTCGGGCACATCCTTTCTCCCATGATTTTCTAATACACGATCTACCAATGGAGCAATCTTTTTAAGCGCATGACAACTCTCAACCAGCACATTGTCATCTGCTTTTAGAACTTCGTTTATTAACTTCCTAATATTTTCATACCAATCCCCTGCAAGCCCTTTGGACTTGAAATACGTATTAACGACTTCGGGAATCGATTCATCATGGCGTAAAACGTTAATTTCTTTACAAACCAACCTATATTTACTATCTAACCAAACAGCAGTAACTGTATTAGCTATATCTATCATCTTCTTAACAGATATGGCTTCATCATGGGAATATGCGAGTAATTTTTGGGTTATGGAATCGAGAGAGGCATACTGTAACACTTTTAGGAGCTGCGCCGTTACGCGCGCATTAAAATCAACCGGGGATTTCTCTAAAGCTACCTGAGCCATACTTTTCGGTAGTACAGTATCGATACAACCCTGTAAAGCAGCAACCGCCTCAGAACTTTTACAAACATGCAGTAAAGATTTAATATCCTGCGCTACTAGATCAGGCGAGTGCTTAGATAAAACGTTTGACAATAAACAAACCCTATTCTCATCCAAAAATTCATTACCATGGATTTCCATCATCTTAGTTAACAAATCAAGGCTTTGTTTTACAATTTTTAATATCTGTACCGGAGAATAAGATTGATCTTCCTGACAAGCCTTATCGGCTTCTTTGGATAAAATCTTCTCAAGACAACCCTTCACCGATTCATCTCTAAATAGCGTGATGGGTGAAAAAACACCTGCATCTGCACCTAGGGCTTTTTCCAATAAAGGTAACAATTCATGATAGTTCACATCTCCACTGTTAGCAGCAGATGATTTATCCGCTGTTAACAAAGCACAAAGATTAGAAAAGCGCAACCAGATGGCATACCGCTGATCACCAGACATTTCAAAAATCAACGATACAATATCTGCATACCATTCCTTATAAGGATCTTTATCTGAAATATCTAACAGGCGTTTCAATTGCTTTTGCGCAGCAGGAAAATTAGATAACGTTTCTACAAAGTGCCTATATCTTGGAGAGGAGGATTCGGGAAAAGACAACTTCAAAACATGTTCGGGCAATTTAGCTTCATGTAAACCCCCTATTACTTTTACCCAATTATCTTTGTTAATCAACATCAACGTATTAATTTCTTGCAACATTGCAATCCTGTCATCATCCGTCATTTCTCCATAACGGGCTACATACTGTGATCCTAGGCTAGATAAGATCAAACAGAATCGAGATTCTAAATCAACACGATCCGTACCATCTGCAACAAGAATAGGATTT
>CAXGBK010000176.1:0-1644 GCA_964008345.1 uncultured Coxiella sp. | reverse complement strand
GTATTGCCAAACCTTTTTGTATAAGACCAGTATTTTCGCAGTAATTGCACTCGGTGTGTGAGCCATCTTTTACTTTTACGGACAACTTGCTGACTTTTTTTTGCCCCACTCGACAAAACCCCTGCGAATAACATCTGCCATATCAAATAAGCAAAGATAGCATGTATTATGACGTGCAAAAATGTTGTGGCAACGATCGAGAATATATTTTGTAGTACAGGCATATTGTTTTTCGCTATGAACTAAAATCATTATAATTTATCAAATACTAATGAAAAACACAACAACAAGCCCGCAGCCTATATATAAATTCAATCTACCCAAAACGGACTGCATACACCCGATGCAGCCCAAAATATCTACTTACTTTATATCAGCCAACCTAGGAAACTTTTTATACAAAGCACAATCACTGTTAATGCAAGGATAAGAAAAAACCCTAGTATTAACTGCATCCTTTGTACCCCTTCTTTATCAAGAACGAGCTTTTTCAAAAATGGAGCTATCTCTTTACAGGTATAAATGGGCAAATATCCTAGAAAAAACACTGCACTCCAAAACCATCCTGTCGCAATCAAAGGTAGAATACCAATGAATGGAATGGTTAGTAGTGCCGTTACAAATACCAGAACAAGCACACTCATCTGCGCTATAATAAAATTACCCTGTATGGCTTTTGTAAAATGATCTATCATTTTGGCAAATTTTTTCGGATAAAACATAAATGTGACTATTTTTGCTAATGTCACCACAGCAAATAAAAAAGCTAAAAAAGTTAACATGTAAAACTCCCAATTAATTTCGATACCAAATGTATAGTACATTATGATCTTCTTGCACAAATTAGTTACTTTTTATGACTACGCTGATTATCTAGGGTCTCTCACTAAGTTTTCAATGAGTAACAAAAAACGATGAGGGGCGTCCTTGCTGAGTACCCATTATGCGATATGGTCTTTGATACGCTCTATGCTAAGACTTCGATATCATCAGCTTTATTTATTCGAGTTAACGGCCTTAGTTATAATATACTCGGTTCGTCAAGAAATGAAAAAAAAACAGTGCGGCCGAAAAAATCGGCTTAGTATATTTTTTATAAAATTGAGCTGGTGAAGGGACTTGAACCCCCGACCGGCTGATTACAAATCAGCTGCTCTACCAACTGAGCTACACCAGCATTTGAAGTCGCTATGATAACCTGGATTATATATTTTGTCAATAATTTCTTTCTTTTGTTTATGTCTTTCATGTGGGGCGGTTGTAGCGCGCCCTCCGGTATCGGTTCGTTCGGACTATTCAAGGGGCTATGTGTCTAGCAAACAAAGATCGGCATCTGCCACCTGATTCAACTATCTTTATCCCTGCATAGGTTGATACTGTGCCTTTATTTTCTTTGTTTTTAGTATACCTTATAACCCTAAGTCCCACAAAAAGTTTGGTACACATCTTCATCTGGCTTCGGAGGATGCTGATATTCTTGCGCGCATATACTAGGATTATAAGGTTTTTGTAAAACCTCCATTAGGTCATCTATATGCGTATAATCGCCTGCCAATGCCTGCTTGATCCCACGCTCTACTAAGTGGTTTCTTGGAATGACTGCAGGGTTTGTAGCACGCATTATCCGTATCGCTTCGGTTGTCG
>CAXGBK010000175.1:0-6332 GCA_964008345.1 uncultured Coxiella sp. | reverse complement strand
CTAGCAACCTTCCCGTAAATAAATCCGCAGTCATCCGTCCCCTTACGGTTTGGATTTGCCAGCCATTCTGCATTTTCATTGGCATTTGCATCCCATGTTTTTGTACCAAGCTTACGAAAATCAGCAGCACTATCATAACCTCTAAGATAGCCTAGCAGTTCAGCGATCGCAGATTTCCAAAAGCTTTTTCTTGTTGTGATCAGCGGGAAAGATCCGCCAGCAACATCGTAGCAAATATCGGCATTAATAAGTGTAAGTGTTTTTTTTCCCGTACGAGCATTTTTAATCCAAACACCCTCATCGATGATTCGTCGACACAAATCTAAGTATTCTTGCATATCGATCCCCTCTATGTACAAAAAGACTAACATGGACAGACTTTAGAGTCTAGCCGAGTGCTGTAAAAGAATTAGGTGATGAAAAAAGCAAGCGATATTTTCAATTAAATGATGTAAAATCAGTATGATATTGACTTTGTTTTAAGGGTCTGCTAATATAAGCGTATCGATTATCAAATAAAAATTAAAATATGAAAAAATTATCGAATGTGCTTGATAGTATTATTTCTGCATTAGTAAAAGAACAAACTGTAATAGACAAATTTAATTTAAGAGTGAGTCCATGCTCAGTGGCCTCAACTATTGAAGAATATTGCGCCGATGTGCAATACGAAGGACTGATTGCGTACTTATATGAAGAAAACAAAAGAGCATTAGGATTATGCCTACCCACTGAGTATATAGATAGAAAAAAAGATTCTCTGACTGAACAGGGCAAAAGCGCCTTAAAGCATGAAGTACTATCCAGGCTCAGAAAAGATCTATCCCTTAGGACTACACCTTGTTTTTTTAGCAATGAACCAAAAAAAACTCAAACCATCAGACCTAAAAGTTCAAAACCTAAAGCCTTAACAAAAGAAGACTGGGCTACATACATAGAATCGATCGTATCAGCATACTATGAAGGGCAAGAAGAGGATCTAATAGATGAAGATTATGCGAGAAAAAAGCACCCACAGGCCTGGCCATCTATCAGCACAATGAAACAGATATGCGAAAAGCAATTAGATGAAATCATAAGAACAGGTATGCAAGTTTGCTGCATTAGGGAATCAATAAGACAGAAAAATGTCACGGTCGATGACGATTACTACCCTATTTTACGAAGATCCCTATCTGAGTCTATGACTAAACATATTTACGTTGCCAAAGCAATGATAGATGTTTTTGCATTTGACTGGCAATGGATCGAAGATAAGTGTCGTATATATCAGCGACGTGATATCCTTGCTGTCGTTCAGAGAACGAAAGATGAAATACAAACGGTTAGATCGATGTATAACTACCTAGAAAAAAAAGGTTGTAAGGAAGTCGCGCTGGAAAGTTGTTCGACAAAACCTGAGAAAAAAATGGAACAACCCAGTGCAGAGCAAAAGGGTCTAATGAACAGAAGTCTTGCAAAAGAAATGTTACGTATATCACTTGGGGCTACAAGAAGCACAAGGCCATCAGCACTTCTGGAGCATACAGATAACCTCGTTAAACTAGTACAAACAACCTGTGTAAAGGTCGAGGAGATGCTGGTTTTACATGAATTGAAAATTGGCACAGGGTACTTTCTTCATTTTACGCCCGTGGCACAAATGAAAGTATGGCGGTCTATTGACCGTTCAGTAGATTATGAAGAGGCAATGCTAGAAAGTTGTTCAGGGAAAACCGATAGGAGAGCCAAACAATCCAAAGTAGAACAAAATGTAAGATCTATAAAGTCTCCATTGCATGAGTTTTTAGAAAACGTTTCTTCTGAAGATCGCAGAGTGATACAAGAATCAGCCCGTGACAATGTAAAAGGCATAGGCTTAGACAAGATAGCGGTTTCTAAAGAGCTTGAAAAAGAGCTTGTTGAAAATAAAATGAATGTTGCGCAAAAGTTAGATGCAATAATAGAAAAAAAGGAAAGGGCGCAACAAAGGACGAAGGATGGTATTTTTGCGGAAAAGAAAAAGATTTTTTGTGAAAGGGAAAAGGAAATAACGTTATTAGAAGGGCATGTAAAGCTTCTTAAGCATTGCAAAAAAAATCTAAAACCCAATAAAAAAAGCCGTGTAGAAGAAATGAATCTTCGAAAAGTTAAAAGTATTATATCAAAAATGAGCGGGATCATGGAACAGAGTGACAGCATGGCGCTGTTTATGAAAGACAGCGCGAAGCAAAAGATAGAAGAAGCTATGGTAGCGCAGGCTGTTTCTACGTTTCTATTTTCTCAAGATATATACGATCAAGCGGTACGTTTTATGCAAGCCTATAAAAAAGAAAGCCCAGAAAATGCAAGTTTTATAGACTATATGATGGTGGCGCCAGGAGGGTTGAAAATTCTAGGAGAAGCAGAGTTAAAAGGAGAAATACAAAAAGATATAGCAACAAAACGCGAAGATGCCGTCCAAATAATAGACAATGTTCTGGACGAAAAAGATCATAATCTTAAAAAGTTAAAAACAACTGCCAAGATAGAAAAGCTTGAAGCGACAAATAAGAAATTGGGTAGCGAATTACAAGAAGCAAAAAAGAGAAAAGATGCAATCCTAGAGGCGCTTGTCGAAAAGCAAAGGATAAAAAAGAATAAATACAAACATGCGCAGCTTAGTGACCCAAAACAACTGGATAGATTAACAGGGCCTATTTTTAAATCTGGGGCACTAAATATTCATCAAAAAGAAATGGCGCCGATTTCTTGGATGAATGGCTATAAAAAGACCCTTGAGGCAATCTCTCTGATAATCGATGCAGAATTAACCCCGTTTGCTGAAAAAATAGAACGCCATCATACGCTAGGACAGGCTATTGTGCATCAGTTATTCTCCAACATTGGGGCTAATAACGCATGTATCTATATTGGATATGATCATGCTATTATGCATATTTTTATACAAATTGCGCGGAAAATAAAAGGGGGGGCTTCCAGCGATCAGGATCTTAATGATAGCGCTAACACGCTGAGAGAGAATAGAGACAAAGTATCATTAATTGGGTTTTTAACCAATCTTGGCCGTGTCATCGATGCAGATGATAAATCTTCTAGAGAACAGAAAAAAGAGATTAAAAAGTTTTTATCGCAATGGAAGGAGATAATAAGTGATTTGCAAGGTAAGCGAGGAAAAGCAAGGCATTTTAGAGAAGTATGTTTTAGTAATTATGACATATCAAAATTAGCCAAAGAATTACAATGGCTAAGGTGTCAAAAAAAGCTATTTACTTTCTTAAATCCTTGTGAGGATCTTTGCCATACATCGAAAAAGCCTTTAGATACTACAATGGATGATCTAGAATTAAATAAAAGAACGATGCGATCCAAAAGAGTATGCGCACCCACTCCCCCAAGTCAACGATTACGAAAAAGGGCTGTTTATGATGAGGGTAGTTTAATGGATCTCCAGCACGGAGCATCGATCGAAGAGGATGAACATAACCGCCAGTCAGACAAAGAAAATAGAGGAGAAGATCCAGCAAGTCAACCCGGTTTACCAACAACGCTTAGGCATCGATTCGGTGATGGACATTATGATAAAACGGGATTACTAGGGCCGGTTTTGACGTCGCATGCACTACGGTTTCTCCCAGGATCACCAAGTTCTCCATCGCCAGTAAGAAAATTTACGGCAGGTTCTCCTTTACCACTGAGAGAACGTACTATAGATTCTTCCTTAAATTCTCCTATATTTTTCTTCGCCGATCTTTCTCCAAAAACTAGAGCCGGCATGACTCGCCCGAAGGCAAGTCGAGAGAGCTCATTAGAAAGTGAAGATTTTCAGGCAGAAAAAAATAGGCTTTATGACATGGAAGTGGCATCAAAAAGTAGCCCCTTTATGGCCATCTAAGACCAGTTTTCGCCATAAAGGATAGAACCAGCAGTACCGTAGAGATGCCTAAAATGGAATGACTTGCTTGGCAATCTTTCTAAACGTGCGCGTCTCTGTTGGCAAAGACTACAGCATAAAACACAACATTCTTGCCTGAAAAAATCGATTGAGCGCTTGTTGGTACGTTGACTATTTTTATTTATAAATGGCGGGTTTGCCACTCCTCCTTCTTTGCTGTTATCTGCTGTTTTTTGGGTGCGGTTGTTTGCTGTTGGATCTGTGGGATCGAGGTTAACAAAGTTTACGATCATAAAGGGCCTATTTTGCCTTTTTAAGTCATAAAGTGTGGTCTGTACTGTCAGTGGTTTATTGAGCATGTCCATATTAACTAATAGATCAGCCAATCAGTAGTACAAGGAACGATGCTGATTATGGGTTAAAGCATTAATTGATTGAAAAAAATGTGATTGTATACAGATTAGTGTAGATTATTGTATCTATTGTAATGTTCGTACGAAGAAGTCATGAGTAAATATCAAGAGTCGCATCTTTGCGTTGAATCCAGTTATTACGTTTTTTTCACACTTGTTATCATGGGGTGTATGCAACACCTGAACTTGCGCGGGAGTTACGGGGTTATTTCCCCTATGTCAGAAGATTTAATTATTAGTATGAGTGATGCAACCTCTACATTAATTTTGCCATTTCTTGGCGGATTGGTGTTGGGGCAACTTTTTGTGGGATCATTATCCGATAGATTCGGAGGGATACCTGTTTTTATTATATTTTTAAATTTATATGCGTTAGCATCGTTGATGTGCATATTTGTAGATAATGTGTATGTACTTGTGATTTTTCGTGCATTAACCGGACTTGCTAGCTCTGTGGGTGAAATTAGTGTTCGTGCCATTATCAATGATTTTTGTACTCTAAACTCTGGAACAAAAGTCCTTTCACGTGTCAAGGCTACTACTTTTCTAATAGCGGGTCTTTCACCTATTATAATGGGTGAGATTAGTAAGCGTGTGACGATGGGTTGGAGATCTTTTTGTGTGCTGAATGCGATGTACTGTTGTTGTGTATCAGCCGTTGCAATTTACTTAATCACGAATCTTAGAACTCAGCCTGATGAAAAAGCATTAACTGCTAAAAAGATCAGTCAAAATTTTAAAAATACATTGGGCAATGGACCTTATTTGTTGAGTGTTATTGCTTTTGACTATAGGAACTTTATTTACCGGTTTTTTTCTTTTGGTTGATAATATTGAGATGCAGTTCATGGCCTATCTTGCGTTTGTACTTACAACAGCTATATGTGGTCATATATCTACGGTAAACTTCTTTGCTATTGTTACGCAAAGTTTACGAAATAGCACAACTGGAGGCGGATTTATTTGTTCGTTGACTGTTTCTTTAGCGACCGCAGCTAATTTTGTTGCGGGTGGTAATTTAAGCTTACTTCAAGGACAACCGATGACGACTATAGTGCTTGTAAATTATATATTACTGTCAATAACTGTGCTTTATGTTTCATATGTTGCTGCACCAACTATTCGTAGTGTGGCTGATCATCCCGCTAATATGAAATGACTTTTAGCACCCACTGCTATTGCTATGTGATCAATCTTTGCGCTTTTAACGGTAAAATGTGGCAATAAAGCCTTGGCTATGTTCGATGGTTTGGAGTAATGCTAGCTTTCAGCCATTATGAAAACGCGATGGCCTGGTTTTAGAGGAGGGGTTAACGGCTAGAATTTGATACTTTACTATATCTCGGTATGGTGCTTAAATGGGTGAAGTTGGTAGCGTTTGTTCTTATTTATGTTCAATGTTGAGTAGATTCGCAAAGACAGAATTCACAGGCTTATTGGGTCTAGAAATGCCATTACTTGAAGTGGTGGTTGACGGATGCCTGCCTGAAGGTCTGATAAAAGGCTATGTGTCTTAAATCAACGGATCTAACCTGAAGTGCTTGGTTTCGCTTGACGCAGCTGTGGAGATACATTTAGGAGTCCATACTTTAGCATGTATCGACAATTTAGACTCGATATGCTGACGACCTATGCGATTATCGTTGCCATGGTGTCTAGCTGTTAATTCATCAGCAGTAGTTTTACTAACTGTGCTGGCTTCACAAAGGCTGCTACCACAGACTACTCTAGGCTTTTGCTGCTGCGCAAAAGCAGTGCTGCTAGTAGATCTCAGCGCAGTCTTAGGGTCACTCAGATTGACTGTAACACTAGAACGATCAATTTCTAGTTGTGGCGGTTTGGTTTTGGGTGCATCTGGTTCAGTCGCTGCAGATGATCTACATGGGTTAGAAGGTAGATTAGCGCTGCTACTGTAGTTTAAATCTTGCTGTCCTGGGCTAGGTTCTGCAGCAATGGGCACAACCGCTGAAACCAGCTGAGAATATTGAGTCATGGCATCACGTAGTAGACATTTAAGTTGTTGATCTGGATTGCAGGCCTGGTTT
>CAXGBK010000174.1:0-1880 GCA_964008345.1 uncultured Coxiella sp. | reverse complement strand
CTGCCATTAGATCGCTAGGAGTCGAGCTCCATAGACTCCAGAAGGCCCCTAAAGGTTGTTGTGCTGACCCTTCGCCCATATAAATTAGTTTATGAAAGTAATCAAATATCGGGAAAATTGGTCTATCGTTTTTACTGCTGATCCCGTATTCTGGTTTGTCATTTCCCTCTTCTAAATCAATATCTTCAAAACAATCTATCTTACGTGTCGATAAGTCGCTACCTACTTGATATGGGTCCTGTCCATGTCTACTATCTCTAACCATAAAATTTGGCTTTACTGACATCCATGGGACCTCATCTGAACCAATTATTGTACTTACATGTTGCGGCGCAGGGTTATGTCTATACATAGCATTAACAGCTGTTACCGATTCTAGTTGTGCATCTAAGGATCTGCACACGCTCCTCGTTATAGTGCCTGCTTGCCCTTCTATAGAATTCTTGACCATCTCTTGTAATTCAATAATTCTACCCCTTTGCTTCTCCGTACCAACTTCAAAACAACTAAATACATCTAAGAGGTCTTGTTTTTGCTTTGATCCTGGCGCTTTCCATTTCGATATATTTATTGTGCCTAAAATTTTATTCAATAACGCCGTAGCGTATCCACCCGTTACCCCAAAACCCTGTGGATCTAGGTTCATAAGAATGGCCACCCCAAGAAGGATAGCATCCGATTTTTTTTCAGCGTATTCAATAAAACCACAATTATTTGGCCCATTGGGCTGCATACTTATAGCTGTAGCAAGAATGGCTTGGATATATTCATCGGCCTCTGGCTTTTCGCCAAGTCTATCTGCCTCCTTTCTCAAAGATTGCAAACAACTCGATACATCTTTTTCAAAATGAGCAACACAATCAGGTGATTTTTTTTCATTGCGCGCTGCGCTATTTGCAATAGAGAACCCGTCTGTGTGAACTATTTTTTCTAAATGAGCAACACAATTAGGTGATTTTTTTTCATTGCGCTCTGCGCTATTTTCACTGGAGAACCCGCCTGTGTGAGCTATTTCTAGGCATAATGCGCTTTCGCTAGGGTTAACATCGGCTGGTGTACCGGTTTTTTGTTTTTTTACGTTGTCCCTTTGCTCAAAATTCTCCATTTTCCTCTTAGCTACTCTTGGCAGCTGAGATAAAGACCCATTGATTTCTGGGCTAACATTACCTTCTGCTTGCCTACTGTCCCCTGCATTCGACAAGCTTCTTGGCATCCCTTTCGCATTGTTATTGCTAACCCCTCTTTCTTGCGTATTTGGAGAATCATCCACTCGTCGTTCGCTCGTATTGCTTTTGCTAATCCCTCTTTCTTGCGTATTTGGAGAATCACCCACTCGTCTTTCGCTCGTATTGCTGTTGCTAACCCCTCTTCGATAAAATGAGATCGGCTTTATTGGTATTAGTCTAGCGTGCAATCCAAACAACACCAGCATTTTTTCTACAACTCTGAGCGCATAACTTTTCAGGTTTGCTATGACACGCCTAGTTTTAAACAGAGTATAGAGGAAGCATGTATATAAAACTTTAATGATTTCTTTGACTCTGCGCACAACACACCTCTCTTTCTCATGGTTAGTATTTTCTTTGCTTGTCGTTCTAGGTATATTTAATACTCCTCATTAAATCACAAGACAAAAGATTACAGCATAGAACTCTTATATCTTACTAATACTGCAAAATCATCTTAACCGCTGTTTAATAACATGTCAATTCATATATTTTCTAGGCCGGCAACTAAGCATACGTGCCTTCGATTCATTAAGGAATGTCATCAGCATCGTTGGGTAATACTTGTGCATTATTGGGGACAGTACGATATTTGGCAAACCCTCATATATTACTGCTAATCGGCTGTAACACCTTCTTGTTTATCTTATATTG
>CAXGBK010000173.1:0-7057 GCA_964008345.1 uncultured Coxiella sp. | reverse complement strand
TTTACCAGCTATTATTTCAGAAGTACCCGAAACAAGACGAGAGCCAGTAAGAAGTGCAAATAGGTTTTGATAGTGTTTAATACTCATAAGAAAAAAATTAATTTAATAATAAAACGCATACTTTTTAGAATACACAAAAAAAGGTGGAAACACAAAAAATGAAAGGTTTATAATCACTAAACCATTAAATAAAAATGTTTTTTACCAAAAAACCGGATTATTTAATACCACTATAAACCATATCGATCAAAAAGAGCATCAGGGTTAGGATCACGATTTCTAAAAAGCCTATACAAAACATCTGGGGGTATAGTGTTACCCCTAGCCAAAATCGTCTGAGCAAAACGTTTTGCAAGGTCTACGTCAAATATACCTACATCCTTAAAGTAAGCAAACGCATCTGCATCCAAAACTTCAGCCCACTTATAAGAATAGTATCCAGCAGCATAACCGCCTGAGAAAATATGTCCAAACTGACAACTCATTCCCGTATCATCAACTTTTTCGAGCATTCGGTACTTCGATAAGACCGATTCTTCAAATGCATCAACATCGATATCCGAGTTAATGTCGCTGTGATGCCATGCGTAATCCAACCGCGCCAGTGATACTTGTCGGAGACCATGCAAACCAACCTGAAATCGTTGCCTATCTCTAATTTTATGAATCAGCTCATCAGGCATCGCTTCCCCCGTTTCATCATGATAGGCGAATAAATCGAGCACCTGCTTCTCAGCTAAGTAATTCTCCATAAACTGAGATGGCAACTCCACAAAATCCCAAAGTACATTAGGACTCGCCAAAGAAGCATACCGAACATCTGACAAACAGGCATGCAATGCATGGCCAAATTCATGGAATAATGTTTCTACCTCATCATAAGAGAAAAACGCATAACCGGAATCATTTCTTGGCGTAAAATTCATAACCATAGATACCACCGGATGATGATTCACACCATCCTTTCGATGTTGGGTTTTCCATGTAGTCATCCAAGCCCCCTGATTTTTTCCAGGCCTAGGATATAAATCGACGTACAAGATAGAGATCAATGTTTTTGACTCAGAGAACACTCGATAACACAATACATCGTCGTGATAAGCTTTCATCGTTTCATCGTATACGAAACTTAATCCGTATAATTTTTTTGCAAGCGAAAATATCCCATTTAAAACCCTATCATGACGGAAGTACTTGCGTAATACCTCATCATCAAAATCAAGCTGAGACTGCTTAAGCTTAGCACTATAGTATGCAACATCCCATGCATACATTTTCTCACAACCCATTTGTGTCGCAGACTCTTGCAACTCAGAGAATTCACGCTCTGCGGCAGTACGGTATTTCATTTCAAGCTGATCTAGAAAATCACTAACAACAGCTGGGTTACGCGCCATACGTCTGGATAAAATAAACGCAGCATACGAATCAAATCCAAGCAATCTTGCTTTTTTCTTTCTCAAAAGAGCAATTTTTTTAACCAAAGACCGGTTAGAATACGCACCATCTAATGACAAACGACCACGTGCACAAAAAAGAACTTTTCGCAAATCACGTGATTCTGCAAATTGCATAACAGGTATATAACATGGGGCTTGTAATGTAAAAACCCAACCATCTAAGCCCTGAGATTCGGCCAAAGACTTTGATTGTGCTAAAACATAATCAGGTATCCCCGCAACGCATTCCTTATCCTGCACATGATATTGAAAAGCATTGGTGTCATCAAGCAAATGCTTACTATACTCGGGACCGGTTTTGGCAAGCTCTTCATTAACCTGCTTCAACTGTTCTTTGTCAGAGGCATTCAGAAGAGCACCATTCGTTGCAAAATCAAGGTATGTCTCTGACAGTAATCTTTTATCAACATCGTCTCCATCAAAATGGTCCAGTCTGTCATACACCGATTTAATACGCACAAACAGCTTATCGTTGAGAACTATTTTATTTTTATATTCGGATAGCGCAGCTGAAATATCTGCAACCTGCCTATCCAGTATTTCATTTGAATCAGCATGATACCAATTAAAAAAAATAGAAGAAATACTATCTACTTCAGGACTCGAATGCTCTAACGCTAAAACGGTATTCTCAAAATCTGCCGTAGCGCTATTATCAACAATCGCATTAATGCGTTCCTCCGAAATCGCAATAGCCCACCGCAAAGCAGGAAGAAGCTTTTTAATATCCATATTAGCAAAATCTAATACCGCTTCTGATTGCATAAGATGTTGATAAAAAACTTGGTAATCCTTTGACATGTACTACTCCTCTACCTTTACGGCCATATTATCAATAATCGCATCCCCATATGTTGATGAAGATAAAGGCTCAATGCCTTCCATAAACCTTGCGAAATCATAAGTAACCTGTTTTTTTCTAATCGATTCCTTAAGACCATTTATAACCAAGTCAGCAGCGTCATCCCAGTGTAAATGACGAAGCATCATCTCAGCAGAAAGAATTAAAGAGCTCGGATTAACCTTATCTTGGCCTGCATATTTCGGTGCAGTACCATGTGTAGCTTCGAATAGCGCATGCTTATCGCCAATATTCGCACCAGGTGAAATGCCAATACCTCCCACTTGAGCAGCTAGCGCATCTGAAATATAGTCGCCATTAAGATTCATCGTTGCCACAACATCATAATCTTCAGGACGCAATATAATTTGCTGGAGAAAAGCATCAGCAATCACATCTTTGATAATAATATCATCCCCAAGACCAGGCTGTTTTATAACATGCCAAGGCCCACCAGCCATTGGCTCTGCACCAAATTCTTCTCGCGCCAGCTCGTAGCCCCAATCACGAAAGCTGCCTTCCGTAAACTTCATAATATTACCCTTATGAACCAACGTCACAGACTTGTGATAAGGGTGATTGATGGCATAATCGATCGCTTGTCTTATCAATCGTTTACTTCCTTCCTCTGAAATAATCTTTACGCCCACTCCTGATGTGTCTGGAAAACGTATTCCTTCGACCCCAAACTTCTCTTGTAATATTTGGATAAGACTTACAGCATGCGTCGACTGTGCTTCAAATTCGATACCTGCATAAATATCTTCGGAGTTCTCTCTGAAAATAGTAATATGGGTTTTATGCGGATCCTTAAGGGGTGTAGGCGTTCCCTCAAAATACTGAATTGGCCGTAGACAAACATACAAATCGAGCTTTTGTCTTAGCGCCACATTCAATGACCTTATGCCTCCTCCAATGGGTGTGGTTAAAGGCCCTTTAATCGCAACATGATAATCCTCAATTGCTTTAATAGTTTCATCCGGCAGCCAAATATCCGTTCCATAGATACGATTTGCTTTTTCGCCACAATAAACTTCTGCCCAAGCGATCTTCTTACTACCGCCATAAGCACGATCTACAGCGGCATCGACAACTTTCTGCATCACAGGTGTAATATCTACCCCAATACCGTCACCTTCAATATATAAAACAATCGGTTGATCAGGAACAACCATAGCCCCATCATGATAACGAATCGGCTCACCATATGATGGTATTGATATACGACTCATAAACATCCTCCAAAACTCAGTTACGATACTATGCCAGCCCATGTGAATTGTCAATCTAACGCAAGGCCAAAAAACCATATACAAAACGCACTCTAATACTGTATAATAGTGATTTTATTTTGACTAGGCCATGACAAAAAAAGTTCTAGTGGGACTATCAGGCGGTGTTGACTCTGCCGTTTCCGCACACATATTACAAAAAAAAGGCTATCAAGTACACGGGGTGTTTATGGAAAACTGGCAAGATCAAGACAGTCATTGCACCACCGCGGATGATCGAGACCAAGCACAACTTGTTGCCGAACATCTTGGCATCGGTCTTGATATCGTCAACTTCAGTGATGAGTACTACAAAACGGTTTTCGATACCATGCTCAAGCTTCTTGAAAAGGGCTACACACCCAACCCCGATATCCTATGCAATCAAGAAATAAAATTCCAACACCTCATGGACTACGCGAGAAAAAAAGATGCATTCCTAGCAACAGGGCACTACGCCCAAATCATCCAAGATCTGGATACAACCTATCTCGGTCAAGGACTGGATAAAAACAAAGATCAAAGTTATTTTCTTTGCCGTATCCCAAAAGATTCCCTAACAAAAATCCTATTCCCACTTGGAGGCATGCACAAAACAGAGGTTAGACTACTAGCAGAAAAATTGGAACTGCCGAATGCAAAGCGCAAGGATAGCACAGGCATTTGCTTTATTGGCAAACGAAGGTTCGATGATTTCATCAGCGGATATTTACTCAACAAGCCCGGCGTCATCCAAACATTAGAGGGTAAAGAAATAGGAAAACATGACGGGTTATTCTACTACACCATAGGACAAAGGAAAGGACTGAAAATTGGAGGTGGAAAACATTTTGATGAAACCCCATGGTACGTTATCGACAAAGATATGACCACACGCACACTAATCGTCGCTCAAGGTCAAAATCATCCAGCACTATTTAAAAAAACACTCCAAGTCGATGATATGCATTGGTTAAAAAACGCACCCGGTAATTATTTCAAAGCCCATGCAAAAATACGACACCGGCAAAACGATCAAACATGCTATGTCACTGTGCTAAATAACGATAAATCTAAAATAGAAATAGTATTTGAAGAAAAACAACGGGCCATCACACCAGGCCAATATGCCGTACTATACCAAAACGAAATTTGTCTAGGTGGCGGAGCTATTTGCGAGACATCAGGATAAGGATAAGCTCAACTATGACAAGAGGATACGCCTACCAAATCAGTAAAGAGATGAGCAACCATCCAAATCAACCTTTTGGCGTTATATGCCAGGATACACGCGATGCGTACATGCTACACAAAGAGATCAGCTTCTTTGAAGAAAAAAACGCTAAAAGAATCGTAATACTCCCCGACTGGGAAACCCTTGCGTATGACCCACTCTCGGCACAAAATAAAATTATTTCCGACAGACTCCATGCGCTTTATAGATTACTAACCATCCCGAACCCCATCCTCATCACCACGCTTAGCGCAGCGAGCAGTTATATATGTCCAATAGAATACATCAAAAACAACTGCCTCCTACTACAAGTAGGCGATAAAATGACACCCACACTATTCAGACAACAGATGCAAATATTAGGAGCAATTGAAACGCACGAAGTACATAATGTTGGCGAATTTTCAGTACGAGGCGGTATTCTAGATATTTACACAGCTGGTGGGAAAGAAGCTTTCAGAATAGAATTATTTGATGATGAAGTGGATAGCATTCGCACTATCAATATCGCAACCCAGCGATCAGAAGATCCTATTGATAAAATAAATATTTTACCATCGCAAGAGTTTATGTTCGATACAAAAACATGCCAAAACCTGCAACAAAAAATACAACAATATCTTGATCCAAAACATCATAATCACCCATACATCAAGAATCTACAGCAAAAAAAGATCATTGCTGGTATTCAGTACTATCTACCGCTACTCCACGAAAAAATGGTTACGATCAAAGATTATATGAAGCCAGACACCACATGGTACCTACAAGAAACATCTCGCACTCTGTTGGAAGAACGCTACCAACAAGCTGAAAAAAAATATGAAAACCTATATCTTTCCCGCCCTACCATCAAGCCAGATACTTTGTTTTTAACCCCTACCAACTGGGATACAATGTGTAACGATTTTACGATACGGGATACATCAACCACGCATAATAAAGCAATCGTTGCCCTTCCTGATGTAAGGATAACACAACAAGGAAACCATCCAACTGAAAATCTGACAAAGCTATACCAACAAGGCTTTGTTTTAAACATATTAACACCCGATAAGAGTCGACTGGCAAATTTAGCGCAATCGCTTCACGCGCATGGATTTACCTACAAAGATAATGACCCAAAGATACGTATACAACATGGGGAACTCAGGGAAGGATTTCTTAATCTAGATACCAAAGAAGCCTTCATATCTGAACAAAACCTTATCATCCATGCCTATCAAAACCACGAAGAAACCACACAATCCGCCACCACACTTCCCAGCACGGATGACTGGAAACCTGGCATGTACCTTGTACACCGTGACTATGGCGTCGGCGCTTTTCAAGCCTTTACGAGCATTGAAAGAGATGGCATAAACAGTGATTATTTGGTTTTAGAATATGCCGATCAAGCTACACTGTATGTTAGCATTAACCAGCTGCATCTCGTTGAAAAGTATATCGGACAAAAATCCAAAACGATGCAACTAGATCAACTGGGCAGTAAGAAATGGTCTTTAAAAAAGAAAAAAGCAGAAAAAGCTTGTGACGATCTTGCTGCAAAATTACTTGAATCACACGTATTACAAAAAGGACAGGGTGCGCCAGAGTGCAAAGTTAATAAAGATGATTATGCCTTATTTTGTGAAGCATTTCCTTACGACACCACACACGATCAACAACAGTGTATTAATCATGTTCTACAGGATCTTGAAAAAAATCAATCCATGGATAGGCTTATATGTGGCGATGTAGGATTTGGCAAAACGGAGGTGGCCATTCGCGCAGCATATGTTGTCGCACAAGCAGGTTATCAGGTGGCACTATTAACCCCAACTACATTACTTGCAAATCAGCACTTACAAACATTTCAGCAAAGATTTTCATCTGAAGCGCACCATATAGTGATGCTTTCTAGACTAACACAAGGAAAAGACTGCCAAGCACATCTAGCAGGCATCGAAAACGGACAAGTAGATATCGTCATAGCAACTCACAAGTTGTTAAGTAAATCTCTCAGTTTTAAGAACCTCGGCTTAATCATTATTGACGAGGAGCACCGTTTTGGGGTCAAACAAAAAGAAATGATTCATGCCATAAAGAAAAAAGCACACATCATGTCACTAAGTGCAACACCCATTCCAAGAACCCTGCACATGGCTATGTCAAATATTCGCGACATGTCTATTATTGCAACACCTCCTCCCAATAGAAGAGCGATTGCCACTTATGTCAAAACCCACAGTGACGCCATTCTACTAGAAGCTATACAGCGAGAACTCCAACG
>CAXGBK010000172.1:0-11853 GCA_964008345.1 uncultured Coxiella sp. | reverse complement strand
TAAAAAGGATGTTAGTCAATTTTGAGCAGTCTATTAGTATAGATGCAAGTTACCGTATTCATAAGGCGGTTTTAGTCCCCGTTCGAGCAAAACGTATTAGTAGACAGCGTAAGTGTCGCCCACAATCTTATCTATAGCATATTTTAATGACATTACATGCAGTCAATGTGTGCATTTGTTGATTGATCTATTTATCGGATAAGTAACAATGGTTATATTTCCGTGAGTAGTAATTTTATAAAGCTTAGTATCAAATTAGGTTTGATCAGCCCTAATGATACCAAAGGTGTCTGTCTAGGTCTTGCTCAAGAGTTTACTTCTTACTACATGCGGGGTGATGATGCTTTTCGTCGCTGGCTGAGATTGCATAGCTTTATTAGATCGTTAGGACGATCTGGAAGTATTAGTCTTGATGTTTTAATTACAATTATGGATGCAACTCGAAAGCTTCAAATTAGTAGGAAAATCGATCTTTACAAGGAAGAAAATCAAAGGGAAGTCCTTCTACATTTGAATAGTGTTCATGGTTTAGCAAGTTATTTTTCGCGTTTAAAAATGTCTGATGCGGAAATGTTACAATTGGTCAATAACAGTCTACATGTGGAATCATTTTTACATGGTGTCGTTCTTGCTCAATTTGGTTATAGACATCAATATAAGGAACTTTTTTCAAGTTCATTTTCTACAAAACAAGGGGTTTCTGCGAATGCATTGTGGAATGCGGATCAGCCTTTATATGACTTAGTAAACCAAGTACGTGTGGATAAAAAGTCTTCTTTTAAAAATTTACTTAAGCAGATACATGAAAATGCAGGGGATGTTCCGGTTGTTTACCGTTGTTATTTTGTGGGTCACGCTACGGCGTTACTGTATGATAAAATTAAAAAAAGCTGGTTGGTTATGAATCATGATGTTTGTCAGCATTTTTCTGAGAATGATATTTTTGACAAATTGATGTTAAAAAATAGTCAGATTATTTTTTCTCCTGCTTATAGCAGTGCAGCAATAGCTGGATCATCACTTTATGTATTCGGTGTTGTATGTCAATCTAAGGACAGTAAAAAACTTAGTCGATTGGCTGCAGATCTAGAGACGCCAGCACTTTTTTGGAATAAACAGCGTACACCTTTTGAGTTTTTTTCTATTGCTACGAAGGAAGACGTTAGCCCGATTTTTTTAGCTATCTTTCGTCAAGATCAACGCCTTGTTAGATACTTGTTAAATGTACGTGCATATACTGCTGATGAGCGTTTGCAACTAAGATGTATTTTGAGAAAAGCTCGTTGGCATAATAACACAGCCTTAGAATGTGCATGCAAGTATGCTAATTATGAAGCTACCGATCTCTTGTTACAAGCGGGGGCTGTATTGAGTATTAAATCCCTAGAGTTTGCTTTAAGATCGCAAGATCAAAATATTTTGTCTTTGTTATTACGCGATAATCGTAGTGCAATGGAAGCAATCATAAGAAAAAAAATAAAGATAGTGTTTTAATTGTATTGTGTAATAAAGGTGATGCCACAGCGATATCATCTTTTATAGCCCAATACAGGACAACGATTGATTATCAGAATGCTTTAGGAAATACTGCATTAATGTCTGCTGCTAGGCGTGGAGATATCGATATGGTTAAGACGTTGCTGGATAATAATGCAGATAGTAGTCTGATTAATAATGATAAAAAAGATGCTTTTGCTATAGCTTTTGAACATTCTGATCACAAGATGTTATCTTTATTGGATGATTCTTATAAATGTATTTATGATAAGAAGACTGAACTGAAAAAATTTTTTAGTACGAGATGTCGGAATGCTTTTGATTATAAAATGGCATTAAGTGATGCGTCAGAATCATTAATAGAAAAACATAGCCTGGCGTCATATCGTCTCCCTCATTGGCTGTTAATTTCTAGTATTTATGGTATGAGTGCGCATATGATGTGGGAAAGTCCTGCTTTTTCGAAGGCAATCTTTACCGATTATAGAACCACGTTGTTACAAGCCGTTTTGGCATCCGCAGACTTTCCTATGCGTGAAGGGCGTTATTTACTCTTAACAGCTTTCAGTGAGCAATCATTGTTAAGTAACAGATCATCGCTATCGAGTCATGATTTAGAATTGTTTTTTTCAGCATTACCAGATAAGTATAGGAATGACCATTTGTTGATGTGGTTTATAAGTCTACAAAGTGAGGATGTTGCTGAGACTATACGTAGTCTTTATAACGCTTGTAAAAGACCATTACCAATGGGTGTGATGTCAAAAAAGGTGATGTATGGTGCAGATATGTATAAAAGTTCTTTTGCTGATGCGCGTTTTATAGAGTGTTATGCAAACTATTTGGATTATCTAAAATACCCTGTGCCAAAATCCATTGTAGTATTGTTAAGTCATCTACATCAGGATGATGATTGTGATTGTTTTGATACGCCAAGTGCTTTAAGGGATTTTTATTTAAAGGGAAAAGGTCGCAAATATGAAGGGCCATGATAGCTGCCGTATGTTGGTTATATAGACTCGTTTATATTATCAAAGATGATACAAGCTGTAGATTTTACTATAAATAGGCTACTGTGTGGTGCCGGTTTCGTATTTGAGGCTATTTTCTAGAGGATGATGTGAGTAAATTCGCAAGAATGTTGCAATTAGATTGTATAAAATAGACTTCATTTGTTGTGACAGTCTTTACTGTTCTCCATTTGTACTCTATACTATATATATTCCCAATGGAAATATAAAATATGTTAACACTTATGCAACATAAGGTATATCGATTCATTAAAGACTTTACAGCTGAGAATCACCTTTCTCCGACAACCAAAGAGATTGCTCAAGGTATTGGTATACAGTCTCGAGGCGTTGTACACCGATATTTAAAAGCATTAGAACAAGCAGATTATATTACACTTGTACCCAACAAAAGACGAAATATCGTTATTAACAAGAACGATAAAATGGATTTGTCTATACCACTTTTGGGTAAGATCGCAGCAGGTATGCCCATTGAAGCAGTTCGCGATAGTGAAACGGTGGATGTAACCAATTTGTTTTTATCGCCGGGTCGATACGCTTTACGTGTTAAAGGGGAGTCTATGTTAGATGAAGGTATCCATGATGGTGATATTATTATTTGTCAAGAATCACGTGTTGCAGAAAATGGACAGATTGTTGTAGCTTTAATAGATGAGGAATCTGCTACTTTAAAAAGGATACAAAAAAACAAGGATAGAACGGTTACGCTTCTTCCAGCTAACAGTTTACACAAGCCACAAACATACGATTATAACCGAGTTCGTATACAAGGTGTTTTTGTAGGTCTTTTGCGTCTGACATAGCACTGACTTATGTTTTTAGGATGGCGTCGCTGTATTATTTGTATTGATATGAACGCCTTCTTTGCATCTATTGAACAAAAGATGCAGCCTGAGCTTCGTCATCAGGCTGTAGCGATTACGAATGGTGACAAAGGCAGTTGTATTATTACCTGTTCATATGAAGCTAGAATGTTTGGGATACATACCGGTATGCATGTTCGTGAGGCGCTCATGCGCTGTCCGGATCTTAAATTGTGTGCTTCAAGACCGACTTTATATGCAAGTATTTCTAGTGAAATTATGCGTGTTTTAAAAGATTTTACCCCGGATATAGAGGTTTTTTCCGTAGATGAAGCTTTTTTAGATATGACTCGTGTACGAAATATCCCTCAAACACCTGAAGTGTTGGCACAATTGGTACAACAAAAAATATGGAAAACGGTAGGATTACCATTGTCTGTAGGTATTTCAGGTGATAAAACATTGGCTAAATATGCTGCAAAATCAAAAAAGCCTATGGGGGTTACAGTGATTGAGCCAAATAAGGCTAGGCAAATTTTATCAACTCTTCCTGTACACGAGTTATGTGGTATTGGACATGGTATTGAACGTTTTTTAGCACAGTATGGAGCGCACTCCTGTGGTGATGTTGCAAAATTACCCGTTAGCATACTTGCCAACCGTTTTGGTTATATGGGGCGAAGAATATGGCTAATGTGTCAGGGGCGTGATCCCGATCCGGTAAAAGTGTATACCCAATCGCCAAAATCTATGGGTCATGGGAAAGTCTTACCACCTGGGAGCCGTGGGAAAACCATGATTATGCGTTACTTGCATGCTATGGCTTTTAAACTTAGTGTGCGCATGCATCAAGACAATCTTTGGACGTCTTTATTGGTAATAAGTGTTCGTTATTCTTATAAAGGTTGGTACTCTATTCGTTATCCTTTATCAGAAGGTGTGCAAGATTATGATACTTTCATAGAGTATATTCAATTTAGCATGCAGGGTGTGTTGATGAACGATCCAATTAGGCAGGTACACGTTGCTGCTTTGAAGCTACAAGAACATTGTCAAAAAGATTGGCTAGAGGTTCGTAAGGTGCAAACGCCACGGGATGTTAGTAGGGTGATGCAATCGATTAATCAGCGTTTTGGTATGGGGTGTATACAACCCGCCCGTTTATCCTTTCAGCGTAGTCCTGATGTGATTTCTCCAGCTTGGCGGCCAGAAAAAAACATGTTGCTTCTGGATGCTAAAAATTAATCATGGTAGCAATCGCTTTAGATACATGTTAATATTATAATATTTAATAAATTCATTGTTATGGGTGATTCTTATTGGATAGATGTTTGCTGCATGGATCCCAATTATAAAGTTAAAACATGTCGAGTTGTTGTCTCAAAACCTCAAGTCCCCGCAGCAGATGTTCTAAGCTTGCTATCGACGCAAATTGAGTTTGATGTTAAGCGTTGTGCGATTACGAGTTATGGCAAAAGGATTAGTCTTTCTACACAAATACAAAGTGAGAGTCGTATAGAGTTGTCACAGTCGTTGGCTAAGGATCCTATGCAGCAACGGCGTAATAGGATAAAAAATAGTAGAAATACAGGGTGATATAGAGATTTCCACACAACTTGTGGATAACTTTGGGGATATATTTTAAAAACCGTCATTCAACCCCGTTGTGTTCGTCAATTCTTACAAATTGGTAATAAATTTACCACCTGTTATTGGTCTGTATTTATTGTAAAAAAAAACACTTGGCTTTGGGGATGTTGTTTTGTGAAACCCTACCGCATGATAAAAAGGTTTTCTACCGACTTCGTTGTGGGTGGCGTTTTTATACACCTGCATAATATTTTTGAATTAATGAGATTTTTCTTGTATGATGGGTGTATAGGCAAGTTTTTTGGGGGAGAATTAATATGTCTGCTGGAAAGGTTAAAAGCGGTAAGTTGGTTTATATTTTGTTTGTTTTGCTGGGCTTCTTGTCTGGGCTTCCGTATTCGTTGCTTACGTCTACTTTACAAGCTTGGTTTATTAGTAGTCAAGCTGATCGTGTGACGATTGGTTCGCTTTCACTTATTATGTTGGCTTTTTCTTTTAAGCCCCTTATGGGCATGGTAGCTGATTACTTGCGTTTGATAAAAGTATTGAGTTATGAACAACTATTTTTTGTGGTTTCGATCGCGTTATCGATATGTTTTTACCATTCTTCTGGCTTAGACCCGGTTCAGGATTTTAAATGGATGTTGTTGGTTATGACGATGGCGGCGTTCTGCTCAAGTTATCTGGATACGATTGTGGATGGCTTGCTGGTATTGCTTGTAGAATCCGAATGTCGTGCATATGTGAGCGTTTGTTTTGCCACAGCCTATCGCTTAGCATTACTGGTCTCTGGCGGCGGAGTCATGCTGTTCGTACAGTCGTTTGGTTATGGTAAAGTATATCAAGCTATGTCTCTTTTGGTTCTTTTTGTTACTTTTATATGTAGTATGCTATTGGTGTATTGTAAAACCACCGTTTCCTCTAGTGTTAAGGAACCGACATTATCCTCTATCATGCAGCAATGGACGCTGTTAATCGATTGGCTGAGTAAGCCAGATTTACTATATGTACTGGCGTTTGGGGTCTTGCTGCGTGGGCATGAGTTTATATTAGGTAGTAGTCTGCCGGTGTACTTGCTGCGAGATTTGGCTATCGGAGAGGTAGTTTACGGTGGTTTGTATAAGATGATTGGTGTGTGTGCAACCTTGCTAGGCGGTGCTGTAACTGGGAGATGTTTGCATAGTTGGAAAAAAGAAACTTTTATACAGTTTATTATTTTGTTGCAGTTATGGGCCAGTATGTTGTTTATGTTGGTGCAATACACCTCAGCCGACCCGCTTATTATTATCCCAAATTATGATTTATTTGGTATGGCGTCTTTTTCAGGTTTTGTGTTAACCAAAAGATTGGCTTTATTATCAGCATCCATCGTACTCGAGCAATTCGCAAGTGGCCTTGCTACAACCACTTTGGTTGTTCTTTTTATGTCTAGTTGTAATAGACATTTTGCAGCAACGCAATATGCCTTGTTAACAGCAACGCTCAATACGATACGTTCATTCGTTGGACCTATGGGTGCGCGTATACAATTTCATGGGGGTTGGGATTTGTATTTTGTGGCAAGTGTTGTTGTGCTGGTACCGCTAGTACTACTAATGCAACATAGATCTTTGGATGATCTGTTTGGTAGGGAAGAGGTTTCTGCGTACTGAGTGTTTTTATTAGATGGTGGCCAGAGGCAGACTTGAACTGCCGACACATGGATTTTCAGTCCACTGCTCTACCAACTGAGCTATCCGGCCATCATGGGGATATTAAACAGAATATGAGAGCAGAAATCAAGTGAAATATTTTTATTTAGGAAACAGGCTTCTTACTTTTTTAAGTTTTTCGGTTCTATGCTTGGCTTTTATCCTTAAATAAGAATGCTTGCATAGATTCTTCCAGCATTTTCTGAGCAGATTCTTCTAGCGGATTTAAACGATATTCATTAATGATTTTGGTTTGTTGTTCCATCCACTCATTCCAAGCTTTCTTACAGATGTGCTTGTATATTTTTTCTCCGATTTCACCTGGATAAGGTGGATAGGCAAGTCCTTCTTCTTCACTCTGGTATTTTTGACAAAATATTTTACGAATAGCCATGATTTCATTACATTAAGTTCACCATAGTGTACTTCTATTTTACGGTTGTTACAATCCATAGTCATCAATTCGATCGGTTACGTTACAGAGTTTTGTTACTTTTTAATTAATATAATGTTATACGAAACACCGGTTATGCTTTGGTTGTGGTTTCTATTCAGAATAGGCGTGCATTGGTATAAATAATGCAGGACGGTACTAGCTTATGCGGCAGTCTTTTTTTAGCAGTGGCATAATATTTTTTTTTAGAACTTTGCTTATGGCACTCGGTAGTCCGATATTACTAAAATCGCAAATGCCTAGCCATATGCCTTGTGCGTGAAGTTCTATGGGCTTCGTTCTTACAATGAAAGTGTGAAAATCTAAGTGGAAATGTGTAAAGCTGTGGCGAAATACGGGAAGTTCTTCATGATCGTATACCGTTATGTCTTCGTACTCTTTATAGTCAGGGAAACACCATAGTTTCGGCCAAATACCGTTAGAAGGTCGTTTTGTGAAAAAAACCCTGTTTTTGTGGATGAAGCAAATAAAATAGCCTTTTTTTACCGGTTTACCGGGTTTTTTGATTTTTTTTGGGATGCTGCTTTGTAAACCAAGCTTTTGCGCTTTGCAGTGTATTTGTATGGGACAGTCCATACATTTTGGTTTTTGTGTGCAAATATTTGCACCTAGGTCCATCATACCTTGTGTGTAAACTTGGCAGCGTTTCTTGGGCATATGTAACTGCGCTTTTTCCCATAATTGATTCTTAACCCTTTGTGTATTTGCAGGCTCGTCTATTGCATGGAACCTTTGGAGGACCCTTTTTACGTTGGCATCCAGTATCGCATAGGGATATCCGCCAGCAATGCTTGCTATAGCGTGTGCGGTGGATTTTCCAATACCAGGTAGGTCATACAGTGCATTGGGCGTGGTTGGGACGATGCCTTGATGCTCTTTGGCAATAATCTGGCTTGTCTGGTGCAGGTGACGTGCACGTCGATAGTATCCAAGTCCAGACCACATTGCCAATACTTCATCTTCACTCGCCTCTGCTAGTGTGTGAATATCTGGAAATCGCGTAATAAATCGATTGAAATATTCTATCACAGTCGTTACTTGTGTTTGTTGTAGCATTATCTCAGATATCCACACACGGTAGGCCGTGATCGGTTTTTGCCACGGTAGATTGTTCCGACCGTGTCGCTTCTGCCATTTTATAATACTCTCTGCAAAGTCAAACATGCGCTATGGGTAAAATTATAATTTTAGCATAGCCCTAGTGACTATCAAGTTAATTGCTCGTGAAATGAGCATTTGTGCGTTAGACTTTTTGTGTTTTTGCTTTACGATAGAGAGCGTATATTCCTATTTGACTTTATTATAGCGCTCGATGGATAAATAATAGTCTGTTTTTTGATAACGACTTATGTGCAAAGCAAAAATGCTATCATACAGAAAAAATACAGCCATTCGTAAACTGCAAATCGGTTCCAGCGTTTATCGTGCCCTAAAAGTTGAAGTTTTTTCATTTCGTCACCTTGTGCACGTGATAATTCTTCAATAACATCGAATGGCAAGCTGCTAACCATATTATAGATACACGATAGCGCTGTTAGAATGATACATAATCGAGTTAGTATTAACGTGTATGTTGATGTGGTTGTTGCGATTCCTAGACCGATCATCCAAATAAGACTACTACCAAATAGAAAAAATCCGAGTAAAGCGTGTAGACCTAGTATTTTTTGTACAGGCACGCTGGCTATTATAACAAGCGAAACAAGTTCAACAATTTCCATGAATACGAGTGTATTGGATATAAATCCATTGCTTATGAGCCGAATGGTTGCGCCACCTTGAATCGCGTGTACAATAACAAAAGCGTATATCCCAAATTGAAATAGCCATCGCTCTGGGTAAAGCATATAATTGCCACTGATTGTTGAATAGTAGGAGCGGCTATGTCCTTGGGAAGTAGAAAGGGCTCTACATACAACCGCTAGGGTAGCAAGAATTAGTATGTTTGAGTAATATATTACGTTTTGACTATCCATATCGTTCGCCGCCATGATCTTTTTAACTACTCCGCCAAAAATAACAAACTTTGTATGGCAAGTAAATATCTTATGCTTCTATTTTTTCGACGTATAATGTTAATTTAGTAGCCTGCTAGTATCCGATAATATCGATAATGGAAGGGTAGTGCGCCTGAAATTTTTGTTCATTATATTAAAAGTGGCTGTAGTGTTGAGGTGGTTACTCACATGCTGGTGGTGGATATTTTTGCTTCTATAAGCCGCCAATGCGTCTGTAGGGGGAAATAAATGGCAGTTTTGATCATTTTGTTTGGATAAAGTGCGACTAACGCATCGTGGTAAATGGCTAACTGGTGTGTGTACTGATCTAGGGTCTTATTTGTTATCGCTATGCTATTTTGCTTTTTTGCAATACCGTGCGTTTTAAAGTCGATAACCCATAGGGTATCGTCTTCTATAAAATATCGATCTATACGATACATTTTCTGTTGATAGAGGATGGCTTGTTCGTGATGGCAGATCTTTCGTTTTTTAAATATCCATTGAAAGACTGTATCTTGATGCATGTCTTCTATGCGTTTACAAATCCAATCAATGGTATCCTTTTGTTGGGCGATGTGGATGCCTTGATCGCACGCAAGTAGCATGAGCTGCTGCCTGGTGTTATTTTTATAAATGTCCTTATGATTTTGTGTATTTAGGTATGCGTGTATAATATCTCCCCATGTTGCTGACTGATCATGGTGATGCCATTGGGATTTTTGGAGCGTAGGTGCGGTCGCTTGTTTTATGGGATGCTGCCAGTTTTTTTCGAGTGCGTAGTACGTATTAGGCTTTGCATGACCTATTTCTTGTTCTTGGGTGTTCCCCTTGTGTTCTTTTGTTTTTTCTATTTTTATAGGTTGTTGCTGGATAAATGCCTCTAGGAATTTCATCCAGCTTCTTGCCGGCACCTTATCGTTTAACGATTGTCGGTAATAGAGACGTAGTTGTTTTTTAGCACGTGTAAAAGCGACGTAACATAGTCTTATTTGTTCTTCTTCTAGCATTTTTTCCTGTGTTATACGTAAATAATTTTGCAGTTGGCTTACTCGTGATGTGTTTTTTGGGTAGGTATGTAGAATGCAAGCTTGGTTATCTTTATAGGTAAGTGTATGGATGTTAACTAGAGATTTATCTTTCGGTGGTGCGGTTCTATCTAGGCCAGGACAAATCACTAGGTCAAATTGTAGTCCTTTGGCTTTGTGTATGGTCATGATTTGTACGGGATTGGGGCTTTTTGTTTGGTTCGGGATATTTATGCTGTTTAATATGGCTATACATGCCGTATGATTGAGTTGTTGCTTGCTTTTAATATGACGATCTATTTCATGAAAGAATGTTGTAATAGTGTGATATACGCTACTGTTACTAAGCACATAGCAGCCGCCTAGCGCATGCCAGAGTGCGAGGCTTAATTTTCCGGTTTCAATACGGTTGTAGTGTTCGATGTAGGTTGCCAAAATAGGTTGTATTCGATGTATAACGGATTGAGCATGATCAGATAATGCTTGGTTATTCTCACATATATTATGCCATATAATACTTTCTTTCGGTTGGCATAAGCGATGGATATCTTCCCATGATAGTCCACAAAATGGCGAACGTAGTAGTGCAATCCAGTGGGCTCGGTTGCGTAAATCTTGGCCTAGTAAGCTCAACGTTACGCAGTCTAGCATGGTTTGATTTTTACTAAGATACTCAATGCCGATGGCTTGATAGTCTATGTGATAGGTTTGTAATATAGGCAGTATACTTTTTAGGTGTGATCTTGCTTTAACTAGAATGGCAATGCTATCGTTTGGGTTTTTAAGCCGATGCTTTTGAATGGTTTTACATACGGCCTGCGCTTCATCGTTTTCATTCTCGCACTCACGCCAGTAAACCCCGTTGTCTTGATAATCCCTCGTTGGATCTGAGAGATGAAACATTTTTATAGGATTGTTTTGTTCAAGATAATTAAAACAGTCATTAAACCATGAAACGAGGTTTCTATCACTACGATAGTTCTTACTTAAATAAAGCGGTTTTGGTTTTAAATGGGCAATCCCTTGTACTTGTACTTGTTTAAATAATCTAACATCGGCCTGGCGAAATCCGTAAATAGATTGCATAGGATCTCCGACTAATGTAATGGTCTGTTTGGTTTCACCTTGCCACGATTTTACTACTTTTTCAAACAGCACAAACTGGCTTCTGGATGTGTCTTGAAATTCGTCGATCAAAATATGATCTAGACTTTGGTAAATAGATAGCGATAGCGGTTTAGGGCTTTGATCGTCTTCAAATGCCTGCAGTAGCTGGGTGCTTCTTGTTGTAAAGTCCACCATTTTCTGTTCGTGCATTGATACATGCAAGTGGGCTACTAGCGGTGGTAGTATGTCCAATAGTGGCGCTAAACTTTGCCACTCATTATCTTCTAGCATAGGTAAAGATATAATTTCCGATAGTTCTATGTGCAAGGTTTTATGATCTTGTAATATTTCTAGTTGTTTATAATAGGTTGCATGTAGATTCTCTAGTTCTATGGATTCTGATTTATCAAGTTTTTTTCGAATGCTCGCTGCCAGAAAACCATGTTTTGTTTGTAGCCGTTTACGCCAGCCCCCCGTTGTTGTGAGTAAAATTCTAATGCATTTTTTCCAGCTTTCTAGGCCCCATTTTTCAACAGGCGTATTGTAATCGGGTATGCTATTTTGATCGATAAGATTTAGGTATTCCATAGGAATACGATCGTGTATGCGTTTTAGGGAATTGCAAAGATGCGCTATGGTTTTACCGGCTATT
>CAXGBK010000171.1:0-1742 GCA_964008345.1 uncultured Coxiella sp. | reverse complement strand
CATATCATGCAACAACAAGCTATTACTCTTCCTAACTCAGAAAACGATTGGCAATGGTGGAACACCTATAAAGCATGTCCTATACATATGACCGAAGCCGTGCAACTTTTTCCACTAACTGCTTTAAACCAAGCTTCACCTGCCGTTAAAAGTTCTGCACAATTTATTATGGCGGCCCTTTACGCCTCATGCGTAAGCGACGATCTCACCCCCCTGACGGTTATTCACAGAGTTCCTAAGAATTCTGGCTTAACCGACGACCAAGATATTATGATGACCGCTCTTAATCTTGCTGGTGGAGAGGAAATACTTGATCTTATGTATCAAACCAACAACCTTTGCCAAAATACTGATTTTGTAAAATGCCTATTAGAAAGAGTAACGACAACCCCGATTAAAGCACTACGCGCTATTTTTGACAAGGTACGCCCTCTTCTATCAAGAGATGTCCATATCTTATACCAAGCACTTGATGCCGTTGAAGCAACTTCTAAAGCGTCTTTCGATACTAACAACCCTTTAATCATACCCATTGATGCAATGATGACGCTCAGTAGAATATGCGAAATAGTTAGAGACAATCCGCAGAACACATTGAACCCATCGACCCAAGCACCCTTTTCTATTCATTCCTGTGGCGTTATTAGAACGAAGATTCTATTAATTGCTTCGCGTCTTCTAAGCGGAAGAAGAATTACCATAGCGCCGACTGCTGCATTGAGACTCGATCTCGGAGACGTTGCATACAGCCCTATAGTACTGTCCGCACCAGAATTCACGCCCCCTGCGCAAAACCTCCTGACTTACGGACCTGCCTTATTAGCTGCACTTACAGCACGAACCCATAACACAACATCCCCTTTGATCGCTAACCATACTATGATATCTTATGGATTACATAGCGATCGTTTATCAGATGCTTCTCGATTAGGGCTTGCCTGTCTTACTGAAAATGATAAAGAACACAAACGGCATACTCTAGGACAGCTTACATTGCGTGAATTTGCTGAGCTACCTAATGACACTCGACGATCTGTATCTACCCTAAAAGGACTATTCTCCACCTCCACTGCTGCAGACCTTACTGACGATTTAGATCCAGATTTACCAGGAAAAATCGCAGACCTTGACTATCAACAGGTGAAAGTTTTCGTGGCGCAGTGGCTTTTACAACGCAATACACTCTCCCCCATACTACCATCGCTCCCAAGAGAACTTTTTGATCCATTGCATTCACCTATAGTTGAGCGCCCTGGTTCTGGAGAATCTCCAGAAAGCATTGTAGCCCGCATCTATAGGCATAACAAACATCGCATCGACAAACAATTCATGATGATGAAAAGATATATCGATGCGTGTTGTGACAGGATTCGCGATGTAAAACAAAAGATCATCATTCGTTCTAGAAACTGGCTTGCCGATAAAACTCGTGATAGAGCTGATGCTAATAGCAGGATTATGTGTGATACCCATGCCCATTTTATACTAAACTTCCTAGGATGGGATGATATAAGCAAACTTTTCAGTATGGCCAGGATAGCTGAGAACAAGGCAAGCGGCCTACCAAGACCTTTGGCAGCCGTTGCTATCGTTGCAGAAGATGTGCTTGCAAACGATACCGACGCTAGACTCGCATCACAAGCAACTGGCAATATTACGGCAAAGCCTCATGGACCTAGTGGCTTAGAGGATACCGATGATACTTTGCATCTTGCTATGCAATTATTCCATAAAACCGGCCT
>CAXGBK010000170.1:0-2342 GCA_964008345.1 uncultured Coxiella sp. | reverse complement strand
GCTTATCGACAAACTATAAACCGACCATAAAAAAACATAAGACTTGCAAACTTCCGTTACATCAAACTTTTTAATCGCCACTTAAAAAGGGAGCCTAGAAATTTTTCGCGCGACACCTTGCAGTTTGTTTTTGGTGATGTTGTGCGCAGGTGGCGTATTATTACATACTGGATACGAGAGATATAAGGGGTGTTATTAATCGGGTTCAAAATCGGTGCCATGGTATTTTAAGCCATTTTTAAGGCAAGATGTGTCCCAGATTGCAAAAGTAGAGAAGCAGATTGCAGCAAAATTTGAGAAAACCTCATAGGGTCATCCTGAGTTGTTCAGTGTATGCCATGTACAGTTTCTTCATCACTAGCAATGGAAGATGGTGCAGGAGCAAGCCTTGTGTCGCATAAATCATCACCGAAAAAGACACGATAGAGTCATCGTCGTCTATCTGGAGCTATTGTAGCCATAATAGCATACGCTTCAGGTAGGTCTTCGACATCCACACTATCATCGTCACCAAGTCGAATGGCTTCAGGAATACCAAAATCAAAACTAGATACTCGTTGCGTTGTATGATAATTCCCATTTTCTAGGTCTACGATGCTCTCCTCATCAAAAGACGAAGCTTCCCTGTTACTCGGGTTGAGAGGTCGCAAAACATGAGAACCGTGTGCATTGCGATCGATTTCATACCCAATTTGATTAAAAATAGATCTGATCCAATTGTGGTGATTGATGAATTTGAGGAGAAGCAAAGCACACGGTATACGAGCAATGACGATACTATTCAGTAGATGTTTTCGATAGAAAAGCATACTTTGTTGAGGGGTATGTTTTGAAGAAATTGAGATAATATTGAACACTGTCTCAATAGAGTATCTAAAAAACGTAGACAGATGATAAGTAACATTCAAATGATCAGACAGTAAAAATATGGAGCGAGCTGGTTCTGGTTTAAGTTTCAAACTATAATTCTTAATCTCCTGAATCAGACTGATAAGAGAGCGTCGATAAGAAACTGAAGCACGAGATTGGGGGGATGGATAGGTGCTCTGAAGATCTCTTAAAAAACCTTGTATTTCAATTTCTTTCTCAAATTTATCTTGTTGTCCTTTATAGTAAATCAAATACAACGCAACAACAATAGGAGTGACACTCGCAAAAGATTTGAAAAGATCAGCTGTTGGAGTTATTGGACTGTTGTAAAAAGTGATGTCGAAAAGGGTCTGTATATTTGTTTGAATAAAAAAAGAATCAAGACAAATCTGAAAACTGGGGTCACTTGTGACTGGCTTGATCATGTGCAGTATCTTAGCTCTTGTTGCTGAGTTTAGAATAGAAAATCCAACTACCGAGCCAATAAAATGCCAAACAGACTTATCTACCTCTGGGATATCTGCAACAAGAATATTAATAAAAGAATCGACTAAAATAGAAAGAATCGCAATATCTCTAAGCGTTTGGTAAGTCTGAAAGGACGCTTTGTGGTCAGAGTGGAAAGGCAGACAAGGTGTATTTACGGGCATCATAATTATTAGAAAATTTTGTTAATAATATAATACTATATCAAAAAATATAGAGTTAGTCAAATTTGAGGATAGAACGGTATAGAGAGAATAAAGTACAGGATTATACTATTGAGCTATGATCATAGAGATATAAATAGTGATAACAAGAGAAGTACGCCATTACTACAAAGTTATACCGAGCGATACCTCAAGATTAGTATCGCACAAACACGGCTCTCAAATTCGGGTAGCATGTGAGAAATATGGGAAAAAGTTAAGAGGAACATTAATGGGTGTCGGAAAAATTACAAATGATTTGCACAAGCTAAAAAGCAACGCGCAAGAATCAGGAAACGATATTGCTAATAACCACAAAAAATTTAGTGACAGCCATTATAATCTCCTCTAGCCTTCCGCTGTTCCTTAAAGGATTTGGGATGTATTTGATTCGTGTCAAGGGCATTGTTTCTACCGTTGATACAAAAGCGGCGTTTGGGTTTTGTAATTTTACTACCCTATTGCTGAGTCTTTTGATACAGAGCTTTATGTGGACAAACACTTGTTATAAAAGTATGAAAAAATACTTTTTTAATGAGCCTAGATGGCATGCCATCAAACGCTGCATTAGCCCAAGAAGAATAAACTGGGGAAGGTTCTTACGCAGATTTTTATACACGTCATTATTTATGTTCCAAATTCATACTCAAGTGTTACTAACCAAACCCATTACGGTTATTTGGCATCAATGGTTGCTCGCAACATGCATAACCATTGCATTGCTGTTTATCCAGACATTAGCAGAGGAGATTATATATCGTAGGCCATTATTAAATAATCCAG
>CAXGBK010000169.1:0-2931 GCA_964008345.1 uncultured Coxiella sp. | reverse complement strand
TACCCAGATGCATTTGGGCCATAGAAATAATATTGGCCTTTGGGTCTTCGCAATAAAGCGTGACTTCCAAAAACAAAAACAAGGTCAACAGGCCAAATCCATAGCACGAGACCAGAGCGAGCACCGCCGTCCAGAAGCCAGCTATGCCTGTTGCAAATGGCAGTGCAAGCATGCTTGCGCCTATCGCTGTCCCTGCTACTATTGAAATGCCGCCTAGCTCTTTTTGAGAAAACATGTGATCGTACCTTTTACAAAACAAGCTAAAATTATAACACGTAAGTAGGGTCTTGACAAACCAAAAGCCTATTTCGTAACAAATGAAAGCAGCATACACACAAGAGGATCACATCGAAAACCTAGTTTTGGGTGGCGGCGAAACGCTTCCTTTGGAGGGCTAAATATGCTAGATTGAGAACCATGGTTCATGCACAATGGGGTTTAGACTATGCTGCTTAATAATCGTACTTTTTGTACATCGCCGATATATGGCGTTGTCACGATCTTGTTATTATCAGGGTTAAGCTTGACAGCCACAGCAAGTAAAGTGCTTCAAGAGGTCGATACGATTTCTTTACAAGAGCAGACAAATGTCCCAATGATTCCACTCTATGGGCACGCAATCAAGGCAGATGCTGAGGTGGTACGGTCTGATCTAGCAGGCTATGTGAGGGATGTTGTTGCCAAACCTGGAAGTTATATACAAGAAGGTCAGTCGATTGTGCTGTTGAGCACCGAGAAAGATAAAGAGAAATACAAGGCAGTTCGTACTGAAAAAGAAGCGCTCTACCAAAAAATAGAGTCTACAAAGCAAACGCTAGTGGCCAGTAGGAAAGCTTTGCGTCAGCAAAAGCAGCGCCTTGAAAATTTAAAAAATCCTGACGTTGGTGTCTCAGAAGATTCTGCAAACCGTATCAGTGCTACGCGTCAACAATATCAAAATGAAATCGCTTCACGAGAAACACTTATCGCCAAACTTGAGGAAAAAATGAAGTTGAGGGAACAAGCATTAGAAGGCTTAAATGTGGAGATTAGCAAACAAGAGCATGGGGGCTGGCATACACTTCGATCAAGAAGCCGTGGTTTTGTAAAGGAAGTGAAGGTGGGGCTGGGTCAAGTCATAGAGAAAGGAAGCGCTTTATTGACAATGAAGCCTGTAAATCCTTTCAGTATTCTTGTGACAATCCCAGAAAACACAAAAAAAATCGTAACAACAGCACTAGAAAAAAAGATTATGTTACAGGGTGTGCTGCATGAAGGGGGACAAGAGATCCCGATTAGGCTCGAGAAGTGCGTACATGATACCTACAAGAATGAAAAAAAAGCAGTCTTTAAATTGGATCACGCAAGGGATATGGCTATACTTCGAGATAAAACACCCGTCTTCATCCAATTGAAGCTCCCACAAGTTCCAAAAAGCTATATAATTCCTGCGTCTGCGCTTTATTATCGTAACAGTATTTATACGTTAGATAGTAGTAATCGTCTTGAGATTCACGGGGTGAAAGTACTCCGAGAGGTTTATGATAAAAATGGCATAAAATCGTATTTAATTACTTCCGCAAAAAGTCTACACAAAAAGCAAGTCTTGATTTCGCGTATTACAAATGCGATAACAGGCATGCAGGTAGAAACAAAGGCAGATGAAGTGTAGTATTTTAAAAGCCAATCATGACAAGGAGGAAGAATAGTAATATGAATAAATTAATAGTTTTTTTTGGGCTTTTGGTAGCTAGCGCGTGGGCAACTGTCCCCGTGACGAGTGTCGCAGAAGTGGCCTTAGAAGGTGACTTGCCTGCTTTAGAGTTACCCTCGGATGGTGGATCGCAAAGTTTGCCAGAAAAAAGTACCACCAATACAGAAGAGGAGGTAACGCAATCACCGGTGCCAGTTGTAGACCAAGTGGACGAAGCGTCGCAGACTGAACCAATAATCACTCGGGTCGATGAGACGCCTGAGAGGATGGATGTCAACATAGACGACGACGCTAAGAAAGATGCAGACAGAATTATTAGCGTGGATATCATGATTAGTAATGAGTCCAAGAAGGATTTATACACCTACTTCGCAAAAAAGCAAGGTTTTGGAGTTTTGTCAGCCAATAGCATCATTAAAGCATCTACTAGGCAATCCTTACCTATAAATATTGCTCTTGAAAAGCCAATTTTATCGCCTAGTAATCATTTATCCAATATCAAGCAATTTAATGTGCTGTTTTCAACGAACAATGAGAATGGAACCTGGGGGCTTTTTTCAAAGCAATACGATGTGCAGCTGGATGCGTACTTTTCCTCATGGGGACTGCAAGCTGTGCTTTGTTACGGTGGAGAGGGTGTTTCCTGTCAGGCTTTGTTGGATGCAGCAAAAAAGAAGGTTAGTGTCAAAATAATATTGAAATAAAATAGAGCTTTAGAGAAGATCGGTGAGAAACTTACCAGTGTGAGACGTTTTTACCGACGCAACATGTTCAGGCGATCCCTGAGCGATAATCTTCCCACCATGATCACCACCTTCAGGACCAATATCGATGACCCAGTCGGCTGTTTTGATAACATCAAGGTTGTGTTCAATAACTACGATGGTGTTTCCTTGATCTCGTAACTGCAGTAAAACTAGAAGAAGCTGCTTAACGTCATGAAAGTGTAACCCGGTTGTGGGTTCATCTAAAATATAGAGCGTTTGCCCGGTATCTTTTTTTGCCAACTCACGTGACAGTTTAAGTCTTTGGGCTTCACCGCCTGATAGCGTCGTTGCACTTTGACCTAGGCATATATAACCTAGACCAACAGCTGCCAGGGTTTCGCATTTTCTTTTGATCGGGGTGATGGCAGAAAAGAATGGGACGGCTTCATCAACCGTCATGGATAAAACATCATGGATGTTTTTGCCTTTATATTTTATTTGTAGGGTTTCTCGATTGTAGCGTTTACCTTG
>CAXGBK010000168.1:0-8281 GCA_964008345.1 uncultured Coxiella sp. | reverse complement strand
CTCTTAGCACGTATCTTGTTAAATTCCGCAGGAGAAACGCTTTCCACACAATATTTTAAATTACCGCCTACTTGTAACTTTTTCTGATCGACACCAAGCGCTCTCAGCCTATTGCGTGTTTGCTTGTCTTGTAGTATTAGCCATTCTAATTGTTCGTAAGTATGTGCAATAAATGTACTCACATACTTGTAGTAATAGAATGACTTATCAGATAACCGTCCGGAAATAAGCGCTCTTGGGATATTTTTCTTAGCTAAGATATTGTATAAATTGTGCCATAATGCACGCTCAACGATCACAACAACCGAAGGGTTGGTAACATGTATAAAGTGACGAACAATATAACGCATATCAAATGGTAAAAGCAAAACATAATGTTCAGGCCAGGTTTTCTTTACATAGCTCAAGGTCTTGCTACACTGAACGACCAAAGTGATGGCTTGCGATGGGTATTGCTTAGCCAACGCATGAAGCAATGGCCTGATCGACTGAACTTCCCCAAAACCCTCCGCAACGATCATCATCGTCTCCTGAGGTACTTTTGCTGATCCATACCACCCTAAGCGCTGCCAAAGTACAGCTCTTTCAGCTGGTTTCCTCATAGCAGCGCATAAAAAATAAGCCATGTAGCATGGATAAAATAATGTAATCCCTGCTTGGTATAGCCCATGTGTAAACATCATTTTATGTTCCTACAGATGTGTCCACCAATGTGCTATGGTGTTAATGACCTCAAATGAGATCAGTATGATAATGGTCATTTCCATCATGATATAGTGCTCATGTTTAATTTGCTCTGCTAACATATCATACAGCTCTTGCATAATATCTAATCTTTTATTTAGATTCTCTAAACGCTTATCCATATCCATCTCATGTTTTGATGCTAAAAAAACCTTTTCAGCTTCATGTCTATCCCAAAAGTAATCTGGCGTATCCAGTAAGTTACTGTAGAGATTGATCTGTGCTTTTAAGGTAAAGATGCGCCCTGTTTTCTTCAAAGCCAATGACCTCCCAATGATGACTCTCCCATACTTAGCCAGTGCGGTTGTGGCATTTTTCAAATCCCCTAAAATATCTTCCGCTACAGACTCATATTGGCTTAATCGTACCGACTGTGTAATGGCATAGCCAATGGCCACTTTTGCATCCATACTCTCACTCTTCAAGGTGATTTGATTTCCTTTGATACGTGTACTTTCTGCAAAAACAAAGTGGAACTTTTCTTTTTTAAAATTGTCATAGGGACTCTGTGTATACTTCAGTAAAAATTTTATATGCTTATCTCGTAATACCTCATCGGTGCCAAAAAAAACCACACAGCCATACTCATAGACAATGACCGCCCCCTCTTCATCTTTTTCTGTGCCAAGAATGAGAACCTCATGACTAAGGCTGGCCGTGTTAGGTCTTTTCATAGACATAGCTTTTTTCAAATCTTGCCAACGGAACACGCCCCCCAAACAAAAAGACTCAATAATATCACTATTCATATGCGCCATATCTACAACACCTCGTTTATACACGCTGTAATTATACCTATTTAATAATTTAGCAACAGCTTTTCGTCGCAAATAGTTATATAACTATTAAGTGAACTGCAAATAGTTATGTAAGTATTAAATAACCAATTTACGCTTAATAGTAAGATACGTTTCGCTTGACACGCCAAGGATAACTCCGTTAGTATTAGCGGTATTATAGGTACACTATATCATTACTTTAATATAGAAAAATTAGGAGACAGAAATGAAAGATACAACAAAACCTGGATTAGACTGGGAAATCGACAAACTAGATGGCCTTTCACCAGAACAACGCGCATGGTTAGAAGAAGAGCAACACAAAGAAAATGCAGAAATGACAAAAGAAGACTTAGCGGCTACAGAAGGACTTAAGGAAAAGACCCCTTCCTCTCAGACAACCGACATACCATCAGCTTCAGTATTGCTCTGGGAAGCTGCTTTTGGCGGATCTAGAGGTAATACTGAGCTACCAGAAATACCTCCTTACAGAGGGTTTATAAGCACATTTAAGGCAACACTTTTCGGTGACCAAGAACAATCTGGTGCACAACCTGCTGGCCCTGAGCCTAAAGGCAAAAGTAACTAATACTTTTTTCAAGCATCCAAAAAGACCCTGTATAAGGGTCTTTTTTTTTCATTCTTTTTTATCTACCCATTTTTTCGCTAATTATCTTGGTAATCACCTGATCCAATTCGTCTAATTTCCTATGAAAAAAATGACTTGCAGCTGGGATAGAGATAATACGATCGGCACGTGTTGATTTTAAAGCCCAAGACTTTTGTTTCTTGGCAGGTGTTACCTCGTCTTGTTCTGGAACAATGACCCATAATGGCGTTTTTACCGGTTTGATCTTCTCGTAGTTTGATTGATCGACCGCTGGCGCAATCATAACCAGCTTGTCTACCCCTAACGCATCAGCCGCTTGGTAAGCAATATAAGCCCCGAAAGAAAAACCAACTAACACATTAGGCATTTTTCCAGCCGTTTGATTGACCCATTTGGCAACGGTGTATGTATCTGCCACCTCCCCAATGCCATGATCGTATTGCCCTTCACTTCTACCTACGCCACGATAATTAAAGCGATACGTTTGGTATTGCATTTTTGTTGCAGCTTTAATCACGGTTGTTACAACTTTATTGGTCATATTCCCACCGTAGAGTGGATGGGGATGACAGACTAAACACCCTCCTTGGCTCTCTGGTGTGGACTGATAAGCAACTTCGATAAGCCCTTCATCTCCCTGGATCGTTGTCACGATTTCTTTCGGTAAGAATAGAAAAGGCAACTTCATCTAGCACTCAATAAAATCTGCTTTTGTTGCACCACAATCTGGACAGTACCAGTCTTCTGGGACGTCTTGCCACTGTGTGCCAGGCGCAATACCATCTTCTGGACAACCTTTTTCTTCATCGTAAATATAACCGCATATCACGCACAAATATTTCTTCATAACAGGCTATTGCTCCTAGATATTCTAATCAACTGTATGCTATCATGCTCTTTTTTTAAAGTAAACTAATATGGCAGACCAGTCCTTATACGAACAAGCCAAATACTGTATGCCAGGGGGCGTAAATTCCCCGGTACGCTCTTTTTCAGCTGTAGGTGGGAACCCGATATTTATGCAGTCTGCCCAAGGCGCCTACCTGCAGGATACAGAGCATCGGTCTTATATTGACTATGTTAACGGTTTTGGGCCGCATATTCTTGGACATAGCCACCCTGACATTATACGTGCTATTACTGAATCTGTGCAGCTTGCAACCAGCTTTGGGGCATGCCACCCGTTCGAAGTTGAAATGGCTGAACTCCTGATCGATTCTGTGCCATGTGTGGAGATGGTGCGACTTGTCAACTCCGGAACGGAAGCAGCAATGAGCGCTATTCGCCTGGCCCGAGGGGTGACCGGACGAGACCATATCCTAAAGTTTTCAGGTGGCTACCATGGCCATGTGGATGCGCTGCTTGTTAAGGCAGGGAGTGGTGCAACCACGCACGGGCAACCGTCTTCTGCAGGTATTGGCACCGATCTAAGTGCTAAAACGCACGTAGCCGAGTACAATAACCTGACTAGTGTTGATGCTATATTAGCAGAGTTTGGTGATCAAATAAGTAGTATTATTGTCGAGCCTGTCGCAGGAAATATGGGTCTGATATTACCCGAACCCGGTTTTTTGGCGGGCCTTAAACTGCGCGCAGAGCGTTATGGTATCATCCTTATTTTTGATGAGGTTATGACTGGGTTTCGTGTTGACTTTGGTGGCGCACAATCGCTTTATGGCATCCAGCCAGATCTTTGTATTCTGGGGAAGATTATTGGGGGAGGATTACCAGTTGGGGCTATTGGTGGAAGTAGAGCCTTGATGTCTGAATTTGCCCCAACAGGGCCTGTTTATCAAGCAGGTACGCTATCTGGAAATCCTGTTACTTTGGCTGCCGGACTTGCTTGTTTGCGTTTTTGTAAAAAAAACCAATCCACGCTATATCCGCACCTACGCCAGCAAACGAAAACTTTAACAGCAAGTATGATGCAACTCGCCTCTACACATAAACTACCTCTGCAAGTGGCGGCATGTGGTGGTATGTTTGGCTTTTTCTTTGCCGATAATCCGGTTCGCCACTATAACGATGCACTTCAGTGTCGGCAAGATTACTATCAGAAATTTTTTCACTATACCCTTAATCGTGGTCTCTACTTTGCCCCATCGGCATTTGAAGCCTCTTTTGTATCCTTCGCTCATGACGATAATACCCTTCAGCATACGATAAATACTATCGATGAAGTATTTGCTATTTTAGCCAAGGATGCATCTCATCTTGACTCAAGGACGCACGAACGTGAGTATAACACCTAACCAAACCACAAATCCTATCCACTGGTTCAATTGAAATGCAAAAGCATACCGTGTGGTTGCTTTTTTCTGGACAATAACGACTTGCCACACAAGGAGTATTCCTGCTATCAACCAGCTAATAAAAAACGCTGCTTGCCCATGATACAAATAGCCAATTAAACCCAGTCCTAGCCAAAAAAGAGTGTACAATACCCCTATCCCTATTACCACGGTATCTCCTAATGTAATGGCCAAAGAGCCAACCCCCGTTTTTTTATCATCTTGTATATCCTGCAGCGCATAAATCGTATCATACGCAACAATCCATAACGCCACACAAACATAGAGCCCCAACCCTCTAATATCGCCCCATGATGGACTCATGGCGTATGCCATGGGGACCCCCAAAGCAAATGTGATGCCCAGTAAACACTGCGGATAACCACTATATCTTTTGCTCAGTGGGTATAAACAGGTCAATACAAAGCCTATGCTAGCTAAGACCCTTGCCTCAATGCTCAAAAAATAGAGCAACGTTGCAGAAAACGCCGCGACAATTAGCGCAAAAATAAGGGCCTTCTCTACTGATAACCGCCCACTGGCAAGGGGCCTATTTTTCGTTCTCTGCACCTTTTTATCTATATTACGATCGCTTAAGTCGTTAACAATGCAACCAAAGGAGCGCATTAAGCCTGCTCCGGCTGCAAAAAGCGCAATTATTGAAATGGGCGGCAAACCTCGGTAGCTAAACCATAAAGCCCAATAAGATGGCCAGAGTAACATCCACGCAGGAGACAGCCTATCAACTCGAGCTAATTGCAAGTAAGGCGTAACTAGCTTAGTGATCACAGTCTACCTTTATTAGAGCCACACCGTTGATACAGTAGCGCTTGAAGGTTGGTGGTGGCCCATCATCAAAGACATGACCAAGATGCGCGGAGCACGAGCCACAACAAACTTCTATGCGTGATACCCCAAGACTATTGTCTTCAAGGTATCGTAAAGCATGATCATCGATTGCACGGATAAAACTTGGCCACCCACTACCAGACACGAACTTATCTTCCATCGAAAAAAGTGGCTGGTTGCAGCACACACAATGGTAAACGGCACGTACTTCTCCAACCCCCTGGTCTGGATGAGAGTAAGGGGCCTCCGTTTTTTTATTTATACAAACGTCATAGGCAAGCTCTGAAAGCTTCTGCCTCATTTTGGCTTTAAAAGTATCATCCATTGTAGAACCCTTTCCCTTTTTTGCAAATTACCGGCTTCGTGCCAATTAAAGCATCAGCCATTGCCCCTTTTATGTTAACCACTCCGTTACCATTTGGCAATCTAACTGGATCCCCTGCTAAGGACTATGCTTTACATCTTTTATACTTTTCACTTTTAGTGATTATTATGTCTTTAGGGACGTATCTCCGCAGGCTCTATGCCACTTGCGTTATGACCATTTTGTAAAAAGACAGCACTATCTTTTTCACCAAATAATCCATATTGTGAACACGCTACATCATTTTGCAGTTCTGCCGGCTCTCCACCGGTAACAGGGGCGTCATGCTCGCATAGATCGTCCTGTTCACTAAATGTTGCCACGACTGTAACTGATTTTGGAGAGACATCATTTGTCTCTCCTGGTAAATGGTTTTTGGGGTCCACACCCAGTGGAATAGTAACTTGCTCAGTACTTTGAGAAGCGGCAAGCGCACTAATAAAAAAAGTGCGTTGATTTTTCGGAACAAACGAAATTGCCTCAGGATTTTGGCTGGCAGCCAAAGTACATAAACCCGGATATTTTGCATCTTTTTCAACAAATTGAAGTGCCATCCCATTTTCTCTAACCGCATGCCAGTACAGCGATGCGGTGTGTAAGCGTCTAGGAATATACTCCAAATTTAAACCATTCTGAACAACTGACTGGGTAAAAAAATGATCATTTTCAGGAATATCTGCAAGCAACCTAGGATCAATTAAATCTTCATCCGCTACAGTGACAACCCAATTTTTAACAGCCATGTCGCATTCAGTGCGTACTTGCACAGACAACGTTTCCGTCATTCTAATTGTCTTTGGGGTAATGAGACCTCCCTGCAAGTACGCAGCTATATGCTCCTCTAAGTATCTAAAAAATTCCTGTATAGCGGATACCGACTGATCAAAAATTTGACATGCTTTAGACTGCACATCATGCAAATGCATAGTCGTTGCATATCCCTTCATGTGTAGCCAGTCTGCAATAATACAAAATGCTTTCACATCCGACATCGTTTCCTCATTTTTCTGGCGTTTTTTGGATAATTCCGTAAACGAATGCAAACTAGACATAGGCAACCAGCCACCACAAGCCATCAAATGCTCCGAGGCCCATCTGCCCTTGCCAGACTTAGGTGCATTATAAAAACAGTCTGTTTCCGATCCAAGGCCTGATATCCATCCCGGCATTTTTTTCTTTTTTTCCATGTGTTGCGCATCAAAATCACCCTTCAGTTCAGTATATCTCTGTTTCATTTTTTTCTCATGCTTATTAATACAAGCTATAATAGCCTCCTGAATTTTTCTATATTGACGATCATTCCCCTGATTTAGGCGTAACAAGTCACGAAGGCTAGCGACAATTTTGGCAAAGTCTAGCGGTTGTAATTCCATCTGTTCAGCCTGTCTAGCTTGAAAAACAACAAGTTGGTCCACTAACATTTGCGTTCTATCATCACACTTCTTTTTATCATAGTGCTTACCGACATGCTCAAAAATGCCTTTTAATTGCGCTTTAACCAACTTAATTATACCGTCTTGTTCACGTTTCTCTTCATTGATCTTTTGTAGAGCAACTGTTATTTCAGGACTGGGGTCGATTTCTCTGGATCTGCGCTCATGCTCTAGTGCAAGTACGGTTGGCATACGCGAATAATCTGCAAAAATATTGTGCCATGTTTTATCTTCATCTGGTTCAGCTAGATCTGTATTTTGTAGGCAATTGACAAAACGATATGGATCATAAGCATACGTCTGACAACCATTTCTGATTAAATCATACAGCATCAAGGTTGGTAAAAAACAGGATGGGTTCCTGTGCGGCTCTGCCACCAGTGTCACAGCCAGTAGTAAAGGGATAACCGGGCATTCGGATTTTTTGCCAAAAATCACCTCGATTAGATGCTGTGCCAGTAAAGCGTCATTGCCAGGATTCAGGTACGAGATAATAAACTTTGACATCTCTAAATAACTGGCTCCGTGGGAATTTTCTCTAAAAAACCCTGCATATTCTGTTCGCAATAATGGGTCATCCATATAACAATTTTCATAATCAATGCAATAAATATGACGACCACCAATGTTGAATATTCTTAGATTGGCTGGCCCCTGAACATCGCTACCATTTATCTTTTCTCGTTGCGCTTTTAAAATACGGCTGGCATCAAAAAAAGACTTAATATTATTGAGCTTATATAGTCCCGAATGCTCTGAAAATTGATTCGATGCACGAAGCACATCCGCCGATTCTGAAATCAAAGTATCCATGACAAATTTTCGATGCACATAAAAAGTCTTCTCTGTGCCATCTGCATCAAACATCGGGATGGCAAGACCTGCTCTATATATTTTTGCAACTTCAGTAAACAAGCTTGTTCTTTATAAAAACGGATATCATAACAAAAAACTGACATATACAAAAGAGATTCGTTACTTGGTGTATAAATCTACCGTTGTATGAAATACAAAAAGATAACCATCGTAGCACCTAGAAAATCTTGTAATACCGCTTGCCTGTGGGCTTTGGGTTCTATATCTAAATAATGGGTCATCTCGCCATAAGACAAGTAAGCTATCACTCAACAAAAGCATGATTACTTGTGGTACTGGTGCAAACAGCCATGTAGAACTCTAAGAGAAAGAAACCATTTTTGGGGGATCAAACT
>CAXGBK010000167.1:0-4000 GCA_964008345.1 uncultured Coxiella sp. | reverse complement strand
GAGCTTCTTCTGATTTTATTTTTATAAGATAAAAATGTTTATTGACTAATTGTATTAGTTTTAATATTTAACTAATGAATAGGGAATTAGGAAATGGCTAAACCTTCTACAATAAAAATTAGATTGAATTCTACCGCAGATACTGGGCATTTTTATGTCACAAAGAAAAATTCAAGAACTATGACCGACAAAATGTCAGTGAAGAAATATGACCCAATAGCGAGAAAGCATGTAGAGTATAAAGAAGGGAAAATAAAATAGGGTGGCAGCGTTGCTTAATATCAGCTGCCACCCCAAGAAAACCTTATTCTCTGTTTCCCATAAATTGTAGTAGAAACATGAACATATTCAAAAAGTTTAGGTAAAGAGATAGGGCGCCCATTATACCCATCTTTTCTGCATACTCTTCACCATAAGAAGTTCGATATTGTAAGTATGTATTTTTGATATTCTGTGTATCGTATGCAGTTAACCCTGCAAAGATCAGTACACCAATTGCAGATATTGCAAGATGCATTACTGGACTTTGAAAAAACCAGTTTGCAATAGAAGCTACTATAATACCGATTAAACCTATGAATAGAAAACTACCTAACGCTGACAAATCTCTTTTCGTTGTATAACCATAGAGACTAAGCGCGCCAAACGCTACTGCAGTCGTAAAGAAAGTTTGCGCAATTGATATTGCCGTGTAAGCCAGGAAAATATACGAAATTGAAAGTCCGATCAATGCAGCAAAAATCCAGAAAACTAGTTGCGCTGTCTGGGTACGCATGCTGTGTATCTTGGCACTAAACATGAAAACTACTCCTAGTGGTGCTAGCATAACAACCCATTGTAGCCATGTTCCAAATATTGCCATTACTAATGCTGGTGTAGTGCCTACTGCGTAAGCTACAGCCCCTGTTATCAACATTGCTAATGACATGAGTCCATAGACTTTGTTCATGTGGGCTCTAAGGCCTACGTCTATGGCCTGTGATGAATCTACATATGATTTCGCAGTTTGATATTCTGCCATTTTTGACCCCTAATTGTTATAATGTTAAAATTTATATTAATATCCGATAAATAAGCTATTTTTTCAAGTATTCAATGAATATTTGATTAAAAGTTATAGAATAAAATGGTTAAAATTGAAATTAACTAGCCGATTTAAGAAACGTGGGGTTTAAAATCTTTACCGAAGAAGAAAAACAACGTTTATTTAAGCATGCCATAGATATAGTCTATGAGGCTGGAAAAATAGCTAATAATTATTTTAAACAAAGTCTCACTATCGAAAATAAAGCAGAGAATTCTTTCAATCCAGTTACCGTTGCGGATAAGTCAACAGAAAAAAAAATAAGAGAAATGATTGAAAAGCTTTACCCTGATGACGCAATAGTTGGAGAAGAGTATGGCAAGAACGACGGCTCAACTAACTTCACTTGGATTATTGACCCTATTGATGGAACAAAAGCTTTTATTTCAGGCATTCCAACCTGGGGGATACTGTTATCACTGCTTTGGTACAAAGAGCCGATTTTAGGTATTATTTATCAGCCTTTTACTGGCGAACTTTTTTGGGGAGGTTTCGGACAAAGTTTTAAGAAAATCAACCCAAGAAGCGATAATCCACAGTCTATAAGCGTAAGAAAATGTGAAAATATAACTAATGCAGTTATCGCCACATCATCTCCTAATATACCAAGCCAACTGTTTCAACCTCGTTTAAATGAAATAATGAAACGTTCAAAGCTAGATAGGTATGGATTAGATTGTTATGCATATGCGATGTTAGCTGACGGATGTATTGATGCAGTAATTGAATTTGGTCTTAAGGAGTATGATGTTAGAGCACCTGAAGCTATAGTCTTATCAGCCGGTGGCATAATTAGTAATCTTGATGGGTCTTATCCGTTGAAAGGAGGCGATGTGATTGCCTCCGGTGACACCCGCGTTCATGAACAAATAATCAAAATTTTTAATAACTGAGTTCAGTCGTTATGATTTGAGAAACTCCTGTATTAATGATAATGCCTCTTGTCTAATTTCTTCCTTTTCAATCAAAATTTCATGTTGGGCTTTATTAATAGTTGCTGTATTTATGAAAGCGTATCTATGAATTGATTGCTTAACTGCTACGTTATCAGTTATTTGTTCTTTTCCCGCCAGCAAGACCAGTATTTTTCTGTTTGGTATTTTAGCTAGGTTCAGTGCTTCAATCTCCTTCAATATTGCAATAACATAACCTAAAGTAGGCGTGCCGCTATGTAACTTATGATTTTCTTTTAATATTGTCTGCAAACGATTAAACTGCTTTTTATCGGAAGTAAGTGTGTTTGTTTTGAAATCTGTTGTCAGAGAATATGGCTTATATTTTTCCGGATTTTGTTGGGTAAGCATTATTAATCCCAAAAGTCGCAATGCTTTTTCAAATTTGATTACCAATCTTTGAATTGGCCTCGCTATGTAAGGGAAATTACCCCATAGTGGGGACAGAAAAATATATTTATCAAAAGATTGTGGCTCTGCTGTAAGTCTTCTTAACCCTATAAGACACCCTAACGAGTGGGCAACTAAGTACCATGGTATGGTTAATTTTTTTTCTTTCGCTAAACGTATTAAAGTGTCTAAATCCAATTGGTACTCCTCAGCACTAGAAATGTGTTGGATTTTGGGTCTGGAAGGAAATGGTCTATCTGAAAGCCCCCAACCTCTCCAATCGAGTGTGGAGATATTAAATCCCTTTTTTATAAAAAACTCAAATGTGCCCGAGTACTTTTCTATGAATTCACGATGACCATTCAGGAAAAAAATTGTCCCAAGAGCTGTTTTTGTGTTGGCTTTCCATATTGCTATTCGTAACTTTCTACCATCTTCAGCTTTTTTGAAGATGATTTGCCCATTCTCCAGCATATATTTGCTGAGATTTGTCTTCATAATGTCTTTAGGCTAAAATGCTACTCAATTCCATAGCCGCACTCATTGAGCCTTCTACCTTCAATGATCCTGTCATATAGGCCTCTGTTGCGTTCATATCACCATCAAGAATTTTTGTAAAAATATCCAGAGAAGCGATCAATGTGCAATCAGTTTCTTCGTCTGATATTCTTACCCCGTCACTATCGACTACTATTGAACCCTCATCTTCAATTTTAAACTTGACGCTTGAGTCAAAAGCTGCTCCTGCCATTTTATCATTTATAGCTGCCACAGCCTTTTCTAATATTTCACTCATAATATACTTTCTCTAATTAATTTTTATTTTTTTGCTTACGCGTTTCATATATCATCGGTTCTTACGATCTTATTTATAACCTATGCTTGAAAGCTCTTATCTCTAAACTATAAGATATTTTTCTATGAATTTCAAACGCAGCAGTAACAGTTCCTCTATATGTAGGGCGATCTTAGGTCCAACTAATACTGGCAAGACGTATTATGCATTGGAGAGAATGATTTCCTACAAAAGTGGAGTGATAGGGGTTCCATTACGACTCCTTGCACGAGAAATATATGATCGACTTGTGTTATTGAAAGGAGCGGATAACGTAGTGCTTAACACAGGTGAAGAGAAAATACGTGGAAAATTTGAGCGATATTGGGTCTGTACAACTGAAGCCATGCCTGCTGAAAAGACATTTGAATTTGTAGCAGTAGACGAGATTCAACTTTGTGCTGATGTAGAAAGAGGACATATATTCACTGAAAGGTTATTAAACTGTCGCGGACGATTTGAAACATTATTCTTAGGATCCATTGTTATTAAAGAATTAATAAAAACGATAATACCTGATATTGAGATAATTAGCAGAGACCGGCTTTCAAAATTGAGTTTTTCTGGGAAAAAAAATATTTCTAAATTGGGCCCTAGATCAGCAGTAGTAGATTTTTCAGTTGATAGAGTTTACGAAATGGCTGAACATTTAAGATCATCCAAGGGTGGAGCTGCAGTAGTGTTAGGAGCGCTTTCTCCAAAGACTAGAAACGCTCAGGTAGAGTTGTATCAAAATGG
>CAXGBK010000166.1:0-16531 GCA_964008345.1 uncultured Coxiella sp. | reverse complement strand
CAAATCTTGCTCAGCTTTAACTTTATTACCCAGCTTCGCCTGCTGCTTCGCCCGCTCAAAATAAAGTTCTGCTGGTGCATTATTGTCGTGGTGTTTCGCGATTAAGGTATCTAGATCATCGACTAATTCGCCAGGCAGGTACTGTCCACGCGATTCTTTTAATTGCAAATTTTTAATAATTTTTTTAGTAGCTGCTGATACTAAAGTACTATCACCGAACTTTAGAATTATTGTATTATAATCTCTATTTGCTGCATCAATGTATGCATTATTATCCAAAGCGCTATATACGTGTATTTGTTCAATATAACTGCTGCACTTGTTCGCATGGGCCAATAAACAATCTAAATTAGGTGTTCTCTCTTCTTTAGCAAACGCTTCACTCTGAAATTTAATCGCTGCTTCAATGTCTTCAATCGTAGATTCGCATATCTGTCTATTTAAAGCATCGAATGCTTCTTTTGCTTGCCCAAAAGTCTTATATACCTCCTTGATTTGTTCACCCCTACGCGCAGTATATTCAATCTTTATAGGGACTTCAACGTTACTCTTGTCAATATTTCCATTGTCAAGCGCAAGGCAAAGCGCTTTGTATCGTGTGCTTAGCTGGTCTTCTTCTTCTGGCGATTGTGGCTCACCGACTTTCATAATAGCCTCCTTTTGCTGACTTGTCATCAAAATGTCATTTAATATCAGTTATATAGCATAATTTCTTCATAGATGTGCGATTTTTTTAGTTTTATACAAATACGGCGCGATAATGGTGGTGTTTTGATGCATTTTTGTTAACTTTACTTTAATTTTATTTTATTTATACACACCTAATCAACTATTTCTATACAGCGAATTACCCAGTATTGAATTATTTAACCAAGTCGTGTATGGTAGCATAAATTACTTTTACATCACGAGGATCGATATATGCTTATTTCCAAAAGGTGTCGAAATCTAACCCCTTCAGCCACCTTAGAGATCGCAGCAAAAGCACGCAAGCTTAGAGCCGAAGGTATCGATATAATCAGTTTAAACGCTGGCGAGCCTGATTTCGATACTCCGTTGCACATAAAAGCTGCTGCGATGGAAGCCATCCAAGAAGGCAAAACCAAATATACCGCAGTTGGTGGGACGGATCAGGTCAAACACGCTATTGTAAAGAAATTAGAAAAAGAGAATGATTTACACTATACAACCGATGAGGTTATGGTTTCCACTGGTGGTAAACAGGTTATATTCAATGCTCTGCAGGCGCTAATTGAAAAAGGAGACGAGGTTATTATTATAAGCCCGTATTGGACTTCTTATCCTGAGATGATTAGGCTTGTGGAAGGTGAACCTGTTGTTATTGAAACGAAATTAGAGCATCACTACAAACTTAATCCTAAAGATTTACATGAAGCGATTTCTCCCTATACAAAAATGATTATATTAAATAGCCCTTCAAATCCAGCCGGCGTTTACTACAATGAAGAGGAATTACAGGTCATTGCTAATATTATTGTTGAGCATCCAAAAATAATCGTTTTATCCGATGACGTTTACGAAAAGATACTCTTTCACGAAACCAAGTTTGTGAATATCGTAAACGTTGTTCCAAGTTTAAAAGACCGCACGATCATTGTTAATAGTCTGTCCAAATCTTATGCAATGACTGGGTGGCGACTCGGTTATGCTGCTGGTCCTGCACTAATGATTAAAGAGATGTCTAAAATTCAATCGCAGAGCACATCCAATCCTTGCTCTATCACACAAGCTGCAGCAGTCGAAGCGTTAGGTAAACTGAGCGTAGAGCCAGTGGCTGAAATGCTCGCCAAGTATACTTCAAGACATGCCGTGGTAACAGCCCGACTATCCGCTGTACCTGGTGTTAAATTTACCGCTCCTGAAGGCGCATTTTATATGTTTCCAGATGTGAGTGAGCTAAACGAGATGCTCGGATTTAAAGATGACTTTGAACTAACCAAATTTTTACTTGAAACTGCAAACGTATCTGTAATTCCTGGTTCGGTATTTGGTATACCCAACCATATACGAATATCTTTTGCATCCAATAAAAGCACCATCAATAAAGCTTTTGATCGAATCGATAACGCAATCTCCTCATTGCTTGATAAATTGAATGAAAATACAGATGATCTCTAACATATTGTAATACTGTAGATCACGTGATATAATATCGACACTTCCCCGGTAGCTCAGTCGGTAGAGCAAATGGCTGTTAACCATTGGGTCGGCGGTTCGAGCCCGTCCCGGGGAGCTTTTTAACCCTATATGCAATCTAAATATTGCATGATTAAGCATGAGGCAAATGCACATGAACAATGACAATGTAACCGATCAGTCAACATCGCTCTCTAGTTTGCGAATGATGATTTTCCCGATCTTTCCTAAGGAGCTTCCAAAGTTTCTTCCTATGGCAGGATTAATATTTTTTACCATATTCTCGTTTACCATGCTCAGAAATATGAAAGATGTTTTGATGCTATCTGCGCCAGGTGTGAAGGCTGCGAGTTTGCCATACATCAAGTTTTGTATTGTTTTCCCAACTTCTATTGTGTTCAGTTTGATCTATATCAAACTGAAAAATTACTTGGAATTTGAAAAAGCCTACTATGCTATAATGGGTTTCTTTATTTCCTTTTTCATTGTCTTCAACTATTTGCTATACCCCAATGCAGAGTTGATTCATCCTTCTGCTGAGTCGATTGCTGCATTACAAAACCAAATTCCAGTTTTATCTAACTTTGTAGGTCTACTAGGCGTTTGGTCGTTTACTATGTACTACGTGATCTCAGAGTTGTGGGGAACGTACAGTTTGTCTGTTTTATTCTGGCAATTTGCAAACGACAACGTGTCAACAGAAGAGTCCAAGCGTTTTTATCCGCTCTTCATTCTGGTTGGTAATATAGCACTCTTGATTCTATCATTCATCTTAGATTATATAAGCAAAAACTACACATCTTCTGCAGCCGTTGATCCTGTTAATAACACCGTTATTTTTGCTGGTATATGTATGTTGGTACTATTCCGCTACACCAACCAGTACATACTAAGCGATCCACAGTATCAACCTACGTCGAAGAAAGTGAAGAAAAAGAAAGCAAAACTGTCGATGTATGATAGTTTGGTTCAATTATCACAGTCCCGTTATGTTCTGTACATAGCCGTTCTTGTGCTATCCTACGGTATCATGATTAATATTTTTGAGACGGTTTGGAAAGAACAAGTTAGAGTATTCTTCACGGTCGATGGTGTTGTCGATAAATCTGCTATGCTCGGATTTATGAGTAAGTATACTTTTTACACAGGAGTTTTCACGATTGCGCTTAACTTCCTTAGTAAAGACACTGTCCGTCTTTTTGGCTGGTTGGCAGGTGCGGTATTCACACCTATCATCTGTACCGGTGCATCGCTTATATTCTTAATCTATTCGATAAACGCTTCTATCTTCCAGCCCAGTCTTGCAGCGCTTGGCTTAGGCGCATGGTTTGCGGTTTATTTTGGTATGGGCGGTGTTATCCTTACTAAATCGTCGAAATATGCTTTCTTTGATCCAACTAAAGAAATGTCATTTATTCCGATCTCATCTGATTTGAGGACTTCAGGTAAGGCAGCCGTTGATGGTGTTGGTGCCAGACTGGGTAAGTCCGGCGGTGGTTTAATTCAAATTGCCGTAGGTACGATCATTACTATGTTCACGGGATCACCTGTTGATGCATTGCAAATCGCACCTTATATGCTTATCGTTTTAGCAATTATGGGCTTCGCATGGTTGACTTCAGCATTCAATCTGAATGTCTTATACCAAAAAGCGGTTGCTGAAGAAGCGTCTTCTAATGGTTAATCGACTTATATAAAAAAGGGAGGATTGTATCCTCCTTTTTTTTTGCTTGTTACTATATAAAGGTATTTATGACTTTTTGTTTTGTATTTGTAGGTGCCTAATGGCTTCGCTGAGTGCGTTATCTAACATAGATATTTCGTCGTTTATGATTTTTGAGTAGAGCATGTGTACGTCTCCCGTACACTTGTAGGTCATCATCAGATCTTCGATGTTGCTTCTTTTTTCGTGTATCCTATCTACGGTTGCTAGCAAGCCACTCCATTGGCCTGCATCTTTGCTACATTTTTTTATGTAATAGGCTACCCTTTCTCGTTTTTTCATCATCTCCTGCTCTCTCGATGCTTGAATATTACGCTCTAACCAAATTTTAGTTAGATGCTTGCTATCTTGTTCTATAATATCTTTTTCCTGATTAACCCTACTTTTTAGTTGTATCATAGCGCTTCTAATCTTTTCAAAACCTCGGCTTGCTATTTCTCTTGCCCTTCCTTGTTCGTAGACCGATGATGTACTTTGTAGCACCCTATCTAATTGCGTGCTGGTTATTTCTTTTTCTAGTCGTAGTTCATGTAGGCCTTGCTCTAATATCTGTATCGATGATTGTAATTCATCCATGTATGTATCGTTTATGTTCAGTTTATTAGAACCGGATATCTCATCAACGGTTGGCTTAATTTTCATACGACATAGATCTTTGCATGTATTGAATAACTGGGTAATAGAACCATCTATTAGATTAATATGCTCAATCTGTTCTTCAATTGTAGCAATGCTTGCGCTGCTTGTTTCTTTGCTCATTTAAGACTCCCTTGTATCTTGATGCGTGAAGTATAGACTATTACTAATATATTGCATGAAAAATGTATATACTATATATGCCTTCTGTTTTTGCAGAAAATAATTTTATAACTTGCATTGTACAATCATTCGTTATACAACATTAAAATACGCTTATAGATGGTTATTAATGGCAAATCCTAGAATATTTTTAATTGATATGAAACGCTCTGCTTTTGCAAGAGGTGGTCGCGGTTTACTTGCTGCAACGCGCTTGGATGACCTATCGGTTCATGTTTTAGAACAGATGTTAGAAAACAACCCCAACATACCTATAGATTCCTATAATGAATTCGGTCTTGGTCAGGTTCTTCATGCCGATGAATTGCTTAATATGGGCTCCGCTCAGATTGCACAGCTTGCGGGCTTACCTTATGAAATGTGTAAATTTGAACTTAATAGACAGTGCGGATCGGGAATGGAAGTTATCCATCGCATTTGCCATGCTATGCTGGCTGGTATGTACGACACCGGTATAGCGATGGGCGCGGAGCGTATGGCTCGTAATCTTCATTTGTTCTCTGGCAAAACGACGAAAATAACCCGTATCAATGCCAAGCTTTTCAAACATAGGAATGCGCTTCAGCGTGACCTCAGTCCCGATTATAACCAACATTTCAAAACCCCTATTCCTGACTATATTCTGGATGCACCTAGCTTACAGATGATGCTACAAACCGCACAAAACGTAGCCGATGTGTACGACATCTCCAGAGAGGATTGTGATGCTTTCACACTATTATCACACCAGAAGTATCAAAAAGCACGTGATCATCATTTTTATACGGACGAAATCGTTCCGGTTACTATTCAGCAACCCTGTTTTACCGATGAAGGGGAGCTTGATCTTAGTCAAATCGGTGAGAACATCGATTTTGACTGTGATGAAGGCTTCCGGGCTAATTCCTCTATCGCTACCCTAGCACAATTGCCTAGCGTCAAAGGTGTTGTATCGTATGCGAAGAAAGACGTTGTACTGTCTCCGGCCAACTGCTGCCCTACCAATGATGGTGTTGCGGCATGTATTCTTATGACCAAAGATAAGGCAGATAAACTTGGTGTAGAACCGCTTGCTGAGATAATAGGCTATGGTGTTGCTGGTATTAAACCACAGGTTATGGGGATTGGTCCTGTTATCGCTATTCAAAAAGCACTCGACTATGCCAATATCAGTTTGGAAGATGTTGACTATATGGAATTCAACGAAGCGTTTGCCAGTCAGGTTATAGCGACTATGAAAGAGCTTAACTACCCACTTGAGAAGGTGAATGTCAATGGAGGCTCCTTGGCCATTGGTCATCCTCTTGGCGCTACGGGCGTAAGACTGGTTGGGTCGCTTGCACGCCAGCTAAAGCGCGCTAATAAACGTTACGGTGTTGCAGCCCAATGTATCGGTTCCGGCATGGGTATTGCAACCGTTATAGAAAACAAAACGGTGTAGCTTGATAGATACGTGTTGCGCAGATAGGCAATTTCTGCTTAAAAAAACACAAAAAAAAACATTTTTTTCAAAAATAATCTATAAAGCATTACGAATTATTGATACGACTGATTATGACTTACTTTTTATTACAACTTATCCTTGTCGCTTTTCCTCTTAACGTGGATGCGGCTGCTTATTATTATAACTCCGAATCCGACCTTATTGGCAACCTTCAGTACCATACCATTAAGCGTGGTGATACTTGGGAGAGTATAGGTTATTATTATGATGTTGGATATAACGAACTACGCAGTGCCAATCAGCATATTTCTCGCTTATCCCGCCATATAGGCGATGAATTGATTATCCCAACGCTTTTTTTACTCCCTACAAAAGCCCAGCGTGAAGGCATTGTGGTAAATCTTGCTGAAAAGCGATTGTATTTTTTCCCAAAAGACGAATCTGTTGTCTACACTTATCCAGTAAGTATCGGGAAAAGCGGCTGGAGAACCCCTCAATTCAAAGGATTTATTTACCGTAAGAAAATTGCACCAACATGGAATGTGCCAAAATCTATTAAGCAATACTACCTTACCCGCTATAGAAAAGTTTTACCCGATACCGTCTCACCAGGCCCTGATAACCCTCTTGGAAACTACGCTTTATATACCAGTCAGCGTGGTATATTGATTCATGGAACCAATAATGAAAAGCTCATAGGTAGAGACGTTTCTTCTGGGTGTGTTCGAATGTATAATCGAAATATCCAGGAGCTTTTTTATCTCGTATCCAAAAGAGAATCTGTACATTTTATCCACGAAGACGAAAAGTTCGGTTTACATCAGGGGGACTTGTTTTTTGAAAAACATCTTGCGTACTATCCTAATGATCCAGATGATATTATGCATGAGCTAGATAAGATTGCAGCGGAAAACGAACAGATTCGTATAGATATTGACAGAATCATGGAGCACCACGAGCAAGATACTGGCGTGCCTATTGAAGTTGGGTCCGTGCAATAAACTACGCTTCGATGCTCGATGGTTTTCTATTAATACACATTTTTAATGTTATATATCCTATGACTGAAGTCGTAAACGAACCTAGTAGTACCCCGGATTTTACCCAAGTTGGGTAGAGAGAGGTTTTGTACGACACAAAGGCTAAGTCTCCAATAAATAAGCTCATAGTAAAACCGATACCACAAATTATAGATGCAGCAAATATGAGCGACCAATTTAGTGATGGGTCAAGTTTTGCTACGTTTAGTCTACATCCGATGTATGAGAGTAATGTGATCCCTAGTGGTTTGCCTATACACAATCCGAGCGTGATTCCATATAGGACTGGGCTGAATAAGGATGTGATTTGTACATCTGTAAGCGTAACACCTGCATTTGCAAATGCAAATAACGGCAAAATTAGGTAGCTTACGTGAGGGTATATTTTATCGTATAAGTTGATTAAATTGGTATTATCATGTTCCCCGTGTTTTTGCTCCTTAACCTTATTGATGAGTGGAATCGATAGTGCCGATACAACACCTGTGATCGTTGCATGAATACCTGAATGCAGCACAAAAACCCATAGTACCACACTAACGAGTAAATAGGGCGTGACCGACTCAATCCCGCTTTTATTCATAAAAAATAGTATGGCCGTTATAACGCCTGCGCCCACAAGCATCGCTGGAGAAAGACTTGTGGAATAGAATATAGCAATAATTAGAATAGCACCCAGGTCATCAAATACAGCAAGCGCTGTCAAAAATACTTTTAATGCGTGTGGCACTTGTTTGCCTACCAGGGCCATTATGCCAATTGCAAACGCAATGTCGGTTGCTGTAGGTATGGCCCAACCTCTGTAGGATACAGGATTATCGAAATTAAAGTATAAATAAATAGCTGCTGGGAAAATCATTCCACCTAGGGCACCGGCAAAAGGTAGTATGGACTTTTTGATCGTGTTAAGGTTCCCAGATATCATCTCGTGTTTGAGTTCCAGTCCAATATGGAAGAAAAATATCGCCATGAGTCCGTCGTTAATAAAATGGTGTAGTGTTGAATCATAGTGGAAATGCGCAACACTTAATTTGATGTGAATGTGCAGGAAGTGTTGATAGTAGGATACGAGATCGGTGTTGGATATGATTAATGCCATTATGGACGCCATGATTAGTAGAACGCCTGTAAGGGATTTATCTTCGTGCATTCGCAGAATACTAGTGGATAAGTGTGTGTACATTGCTTTAGAAAAGTTTTAAATCGTAATATAGATATTGCCTTAAATATTATGTTAAGTCTATAACGTACTTATAATGTTTCCAAAGAACCCTAATATACATTATAATGTATATCTGTTTTAACAGAATGTCGTTTATGAAAACGCAATACCTCATTATAAGCTCTATTATATCATTGTGCTCAGTATTTTCTTATTTTAGCTATCATAGTAAAAAGCTGCAGCCCACAGTGTGCGTCTTTGTTTCTTCTATTTTTTTTGTATTGCTCTTGAACACGCTACTTCCTTATTTTCAGCTAGACCAAGTTTCCATCCGACAATTGTTTTCTTACATTGATTTTCAGGATATCGTCATCGATGGTATCCTCTCCTATTTGCTGTTTGCAGGGAGCCTTCATGTCTGTATAAAACGCTTTCGTTCTAATATTAGTATTATACTTATACTTGCATTTTTTGGTACTACCGTAGCAGTAATAAGCACCGCTTCACTTGTATATTTCCTGCAGCACTATTTTGGTGGTCTACCACTATTTGCTTGCTTGTTATTTGCCGCTGCGGTGAGTCCTACTGATCCTGTAGCGGTCTTAGCTATGTTGAAAAAACTGGATGTCTCTTTGGATACAAAAGTATGTATAGCTGGCGAATCGCTACTTAATGATGGTGTTGGCATTGTTTTTTTCACAACGTTTCTCAGTTTAACACGTTATCAATCTTTTGATCTTGTGCATATGTTGCATTTTTTTCTTCATGAAGTCGTGGGTGGGTTGTTTCTCGGATTTTTAATTGCACAATTAAGCTGTTTTTTCCTTTATCGTGATCAACCCTACCTTTTATCTAAAAAGGATATTGTATGGTCGATAGGGATAGTTAATATTACCCAAGTTCTTTCGTCTTTATTGGGTGTTAATCCGGCATTAGCTACAGTGTCTCTTGGGCTGACCGTTGCGTATTTGATCGAAAATATTAGTGCAAAGCGTCAATCTGGCTTGCTCACATTTTGGGATATAATCGATGAGCTTTTAAACTTTATATTATTTTTTATGGCGGGCCTGGAATTTTTTCATATAGTCGATGTTTTTTATCCGGTATATGTTCAATATGCTACATTAGCTATCGGTGTCGCGACCCTATCAAGATTTCTCTCGGTTTATATGTCTACGGGTATCGAACGGTTTTGGTATAATAGACCCATAGAGGATATTAATATTATTGCGTTGGGTGGCATTAAAGGCGGCTTATCACTGGCACTGGTAAAGCTCATACCCAATACACTGCCTGGATACCAAACGGTTTTTATCATGACTTATTCGGTAGTCTGCTTTACCATGATTGTGCAAGGACTGTATATCGTTCGATATATAAGATTGGGTGAGCTTCAGAAGCAAGTTTCTTAAAATGTTATCTCAATGGACCCCAATCGAGATGCCAATCCAATTCTAACTTACATTGCTTTAATTGTTTATCGTAGGTATTAGCTTTATTGGCTACTTCTTTTGCGTAATGTAAAACACTTTGTTTTGCTTTTTTGGGGTTGCTGTAAGGCCCATTATGGTATATTAAATATTTATCTTCCACACTTTTATATCGATCGGCGTACTTGTGTAGATACCAGTTTATAAATGCCACATTACTTTTGTACGCAGACCTTACGTGATACTCCCCTTTATGCGCTTTTTGAAATTCAGACCAGCTTCCATCAAGTGCTTGCGCGTAACCATAGGAACTGGATGCGTATTCCCATGGAATAACGTTTTTTATGAGCCAGGTTTTTACCGGGCGTGCGTGTGCTTTGAATCCCGATTCCTTTTCGATGATTGCCAGGGTAATAGCCATCGGAACTTTGTATTTTTGTTCATAGTATTTATGGTATCGATACCAGGCTGTATTATCCTTAAAAAGTGCGCACATATTATGGCGATTGATAGGTTTTTCGCATCCTGATAACATAAGTATGAAGCTGATTATGATGGATTTTTTCATTAGTTTGGTAAATTTAAACATCATATCAAATTTTTTGATAATCTGCCAGTTATAGTCCATGCTAGATGGATTGGACATTCGTGTTCGCGGAATGATACTATTTATCTTATCCATTATCTTACATGTTCTGGTTTAGGAGGGTATATTTTATGCATTTTGCAATTTTGTTATCTGGGTGTGGTGTGTACGATGGTTCAGAAGTTGGTGAGGTTATTCTAAGCCTACTGGCTATTGAAGAACAAGGCGCTACTTGGGATGCCTTTGCACCGAATCGGCCTTCTAATCAGCACATCGATCATATCACAAACGACCATTTACAAGGCGATTTATCTATTATGGAGCAGTCAGCTCGTTTGGTTCGTGGCAATATTCAGGATATAGCCTCTTTTGATAGCAAACATTACGACGCTGTTGTTGTTCCTGGTGGTTTTGGTGCGGTTCATAACCTTTGTGATTTTGCTACAAAGGATTTGTCTTATAACTTGTTTCCAGATGTAGAAACATTTTTAAAAAGCGCTATTGCAAAGCACTTGCCCATGTGTTTTGTGTGCATCGCTCCGATGTTAATTCCTAAGCTATTCCAACAAGCAGTCTTTACCATTGGCAATGATAGCGTTCTGGCAAAAAAAATCACAACGCTTGGTTGTCGGCATCAAAACTGTGAAGCAGATTCTTATGTGGTGGATAAAAAAAATCGAATTATTTCAACACCCGCAAACATGCTGGCGAAAAACTTTATTGAGCTAAAAAGTGGGATATTTGGTGCGGTTAAAGCGGCTTGTGAGTTATCCGAGAGTAAAGATGCATAATTTGCACCTTGCTTGGTTTTAATCGAGTAGTTTACCTAAATGGGATAACGGCACGATTGCACCTTTTTGATTATAGATTTTGACTAACCGTTGTTGTCTAGACGTTTTGCTGCCAACCAGATGAAAACGGTTGCCATTTTTCGTGTCTAACAGTTCTATATTTTCTTTTTCTGACTGACTTGATTTTTTGATCAGTCGAAAATTATGCTTCTGAAGCGACGTTTTATTGCTGATTGTTTTTTTAATTTTATTCCATTTCTCTAGGTTAATCTTTTGTGCATAGTAAACTTTAGGGGATACAATTTTTAGATTTTCTGCCATTCTTGCTGGGGGTGTATAAACCTTTATTCTTTTTTCTGGCGATGCTATCTTATCTGTATTTGTTTTTGTTATAATTTTACTTGCTTGCTTGGGTAAGCGTAAGTCACTTGCAGTCCATGCATTGGCGTTTGCGCATAAAAGAAGTAAGACAAGCCACATAATCTATCCTTTAATCAATTCGATTAATACTACCTCTAGCCGTGCCCTGCGTCAAGTAAGCTCTCCTTTTTCCTAGTTAAAGATGGGTATGCTGTTTTCAAGCAAAGCGTTTATTCGCTCGGCTGTTTGCGCTTCTAACTTCGATAGTGGCTGTCTAAGCGTATTAGGCTGCTTCCACATACAGGCAACAATATGCTTAATAACCGATGGATTTGGGCCCAAGCTACAGGCTTCTAGGAAAGGTTTGATCAGCGCCATATTCTTGGGTGTATCACGTTTGTTAGGATGCATCGCTTGTTGAATGATACCGTGAAAAAGTTCTGGCTCCGCATTTGCTACTACTGATATCACCCCATTACCACCATCTTTTATTAGGTTGAGACAATCCTCATCATCTCCACCTAAGTAGCTAAAGTCATCAGGCAGTTCAGCGATAAGCTGTTTTCTTCCATACCGGTTCGCTACGGCATCTTTTATTCCGACAACCCGGTCTGTGTTCGCACACGCTTTAATCGTATCATTGCTTATGTCGACGCCTGTTCTTGCTGGCACCGTATACATGATGATGGGTAGTGATGTTGCGTTACTCATTACCTCGTAGTAGCGAATGATATCACTTTGTGATGGCCTAATGTAGTAAGGCGTTGTGATAAGTAATGCATCTGCGCTTTGTGTGTGTGCTTCCTCTATACGTATTTTGGCATCTTCTAATGAGGCTGCAGATATGCCTACGATCATTTTAGTTTGTTTTAGCTGTGCTCTAGCAGATTTGAGTATACTCTGTCGTTCCTGTGTATTAAGAAGCAGTGCTTCACCGGTGCTACCGAGTATAACAACACCCTCGCTCGGTTTTTGATTGTGCCAATCTAAATACTGTTCTAAAAAACGATGGTTAACGCTTTCATCATGATTCATGGGCGTTATCAAGGCAGGTATTGATCCTGAAATATATACCATTATTTCTCCATAAGTGTGTTACGTCGCTCGTGCAGTCTTTGTGATATTTCTACTTATACACTACCTTTATTGAGGGTTTACATCAAGTACTATCTCGGCTAGTATTAATTAACGATACAAGGTTCCTTTGCTGATGATAGATAAGCATAACCCTGCTCTAAAATGCTTTAATAAGTATGCAATGCGGCATGCGCTTCTTGATTATTATTATCATGAGTTGCTCAAGTTCACACCTGTAAACCTAAACCTTGATGATGGCCTTTGTTATAATTCAGTCCAATCATTTGGTATACAAACTATCGGTAAATATCATGCGAAAGATCTGCAATGGACATGGGCTTATTTAGATCAAGAGCTAGTAAATAATTCTCGTGTTATTACTTTGGTGCAATCTCTGAAAGAAAAGGCCAAGACATGGAATGATGCCTTCATTGCAACGAGCCGTGTTGTCCCTGCCGACGATGTTTTAATTCACTGGTTTGGTGTCATTGCAGCTTCTTATTCTACTACCGGCCTGTATATTTCACTACCGGATGTTTCTCGGACGTATAAACATGTACTTGCTGTTCATGATGAAAAGTTCTTAGCAACGATTATTGATTACCACCACAGGCATAAGGCAACCTTCACCGAAACACTCAAGGCTGTTTGTCAGAAAGTTAAAAGGTTTAATATTCTTCTTTGCGACCTTCGTGAATCGGTATTATCCATGTGCGCGCTTTTTGATATAACTTATGTGCTTTCTGGTCAGGACATCCTCATTAGCGATGATTTTTCAACTTTAGTTATCCAAACCGATAACAATCAATTGGATATGCACGTTTACTCTGATTATCAACCCTCTACACCTAGCTCTGCTTCTCCAGAAGCTGTGACTGAATAATGGCGATTCTATTGGTAGTAGCTTTGCAGTGCATGTTGGCTTGCTCGCTTGGGGCGTCTCCGTCGTCAAAGGCTCTTGAGTTAGCGCAGATTATGCACACTATCGGGTACCAATATATCGATGAGCTGGATGACAATACCATTTCCGATAAGGCTATTCGCGGTCTTTTATCCAAGCTTGACCCACATTCGGAATATCTTGATCAAAAATCCTATGATCAGTTTCAATCATCGCACGAAGGTATTCTGCAAGGCATTGGTATTGAAGTCACCTTAAAAGACAATCACCTTGTTGTTGTTACCCCAATCGACCAATCCCCTGCTGCAAAAGCAGGCGTCAAAGCCGGCGATACGATTACGCATGTCGATGGCAAATATGTGTATAATATCGGTCTCGAGGAAGCTATATCTGCGATTCAAGGAAAACCTAAAACAACGGTATCACTAACGATTATTCGTGCAGACTCTGCAGAGCCCAAAGTTATCAAAATTGAGCGTAGTCCTATTAATATACCATCGCTGAGCCAAAGACTGCTACTCAATCATATTGGCTACATCAAGCTCTCGTTATTTACCAACCCACTTAAGTCGGAACTAGAAGCCGCTATTAAAACTTTAATGCGTGTGGGTAATCCTCTCAAAGGTATCGTACTTGATTTGCGAAATAATCCTGGCGGTCTACTTGAATCCGCGGTTGATGCTACAGGACTTTTTTTAAATTCCACCACGGATATGGGAACACTTATTGTTTCTTCTAAGCATCGTAATAAACTTTATAATCAGGAGTATTATACCAAAAGTCGCGATATAACAAACGGCGTTCCATTGGTGGTGCTTGTTAATAGTGCATCTGCATCAGGCGCTGAGATCATGGCTGCGGCATTACAGCACTATAAACGTGCAACCGTTATCGGTGAGCGTAGCTTTGGTAAGGGGTCTATACAAATGGTGATACCTCTAGCGAATAATAATGCTATGAAACTTACTACCGGTCTCTATTACGCCCCATCTGGAAAATCTATACAGGGCCTTGGCGTACAACCCGATATTGAAATCCCTGAGCAGAAACTGGTTAACTTACCAAAACTCGATATTCGTGAGGGGCAATATTATAATAGCCTTCCGAAAAAATCTAAACCTGTTATGAAACGCCACGATACAATGCAATATCATCTTGATTTACTCGATATTTTAAGACGTGATGGTCTAATACTTTATCAGTCTGTTGTTTTCTTACTTAACCCATTAGAACATTAGGAGGCTTTGCTATGTTCAATAAATTTATGATGATAATCTGTGTGTCCGTACTTCACACAGTAGCTTTGGCAAATTCAGAGGCTGCACTCGATAAGAAAGTGGCGTTTAGCACACTTGGTAAAGTTTTAACACAATCCATTCATAATATTAACGATCGTACTATGTCTGATAGTTTAGCCAAACTTCGTAACAGGTTTAGCATAAAAGGATGGAGAAGCTTACAAAGATCACTAAGAAAGAGTGGTGTGCCTGAATTAATCTATACACACAAACTTCAAGAGACCGTGCGTATCGTTGGTCCAGTAAATGTCAGTCAATCCAGTTCCGAGCAGAATGTGTGGTATATTACCGTTCCTATCAACATAGAATACCAAAGTGCTGCGATGCGTATTACCCAGGAGGCGGCTGATATTTATGTGCTTCGAGAGGATGCAAATGTACCTGCGCATATTTTAGTAGATAACTATCAGATTGATATGTCTTCTTCTCATCATATCGATAAATCTTTAGCTAGAGAGAAGTTATGCCCTCTTAATCTTGCTAAGGCATAGGACTTATTCGTTTGGCTCGTTATAATCTTCGGGCTTTACTACATCCTCGGAGTGTGCGCCTATACCATAGGGCACATGACCAGTTGGAACATAATTTTTTGTATTTAGGCAGTTAGACGTCTGATCGTCAAAGAATATGTCTGCTTGGAATGCTTCCAGTACGTTACCTTTTGGCCTGCCGCCAAGAAAAAAGGCCTCGTCAATTCTTACTCCCCAATCTCTAAGCGTCCTAATGACTCTTTCATGAGATGGTGCTGATCTTGCGGTAACCAGTGCTGTTCGTATTGGGAACTCGTTTTTGTTGCAGCACTCTTGACTCTTATTGAGTGCTTTTGCAAATTGAAAAAAAGGCCCTGACGGCAGTGGTGTTTTTACTTTTTTTACTTCATTTGCTGAAGCCGCCTCTAGACCTTGCTCTTGATAAATACGCTCTAACTCATCTGAAAATAACACGGCATCACCATCAAAAGCAATTCTGATTTGGCTATCGTTGCTGTTATATTTATTGGGTGAAGGAAACATCGTAGCAGCTGGGCACCCTTGATCAATGGCTTCTTTGACATCTTTGGAATAGGCTGATAAAAACAAGTGCGCTCCAAGGGGCTTTAAGTATTGATATGGCGTATTGCCATTGGTAAACGCAGCTCGCTCTATATTAAGGCCATGATGCTGGATACTATTAAAGACCCGAAGACCTGTATCCGCGCTGTTTCTCGATAAAAGTATTACTTCGGCAAAATTATCATACTTTTTATTCAAATCTAGCAGTTTTTTGACCAAATAAAAGGCTGCACCTGGTTCCAATGGCACTGACTCATTTTTTATCTGATAGTTTGCATAAGCGTCGACACCATTTTTTTTGAAAATCTTAAAGGCTTCCGTCAAATCAAATAGTGCACCGGAAGATATCGCTATAACGAGTTTTGCGTGTTCTCTTTTGTCTTTTGTCATCGTGATCCCTTTGCTATCTGTTATGTATTTTACACCATAGCCTTTACTTATGCACGATTTATTAGCTCTATTACGATGCGCTATACTCCATATAGCTTGGCTCCCATCGTTTCTCTTCTAGTCTTTTTTCAATCTCACTACGGTTGTATTGTGCTACTTGGTCTACTTCGGCTTGCATAGCAACTGCGCGCGCTACAACTTGCGATACATCTGATAGCTCAGACACCTCAGGCATGATAATATGTCTTGGCGTTTTTCTCTGTGTCATGTAATCACACATCGACTGTGCAGCTTGAATTAACATGCCATCGGTTAATCTCTT
>CAXGBK010000165.1:0-5197 GCA_964008345.1 uncultured Coxiella sp. | reverse complement strand
GCTTCAGAAAGAATCTGCAAAAAGGGGTGTTTCAGTCAGAGGTCCTGTATGTGCCGTTTATAATCGTCTTCTTTATAAATACGAAAATGATGATACGCTCGATCCTTCGGCAAGGCGTAAAAAAATATCAGATATCGATGCAGCATACGCGCAATTGGTAGGTAGCGAAAGTCAAGAGCTTCTGCGTGTGCCGCGCATGGTGAGTGCAAAAGTGGCTTGAAGCAATTTATAAAATCTAAGTGCCATCGGAATGAACAAAAAGTAGTTGTTAAATGGCTAAGGGTTTTTCATTTTCGCCAAGTGTGAGAATCTCTACGCCATTTTCAGTGCATAGTAAGGTATGTTCCCACTGAGCTGATAAACTTTTATCTTTGGTGACAACGGTCCAGCCGTCTGCTAATTGTTTGGTTTGTCTTTTGCCTGCGTTGATCATAGGTTCGATCGTAAAGGTGAGGCCAGGTAGAAGGATATTATCGGGTATGGAGGCATGATCATAGTGGAGTACTTGTAGTCCTGATTCGTGAAAGTCGCTGCCTATACCATGTCCACAGTATTCGTAGACGCTGCTAAAGTGGTTTTTCTTGGCGTGTTCTTCGATGATGCGGCCTATGGTTTTGAGGCTTTGTCCTGGTCGGACAGCTTGAATGCCAATGTACAGGCACTCTCTTGCGGTATCCACCAGTCTTTTTGCCAGTATGCTAGGTTTTCCCACAAAAAACATGCGGCTGGTATCGCCATGATAGCCATCTTGGATGACGGTGACATCGATGTTGATAATATCGCCTTCTTTTAATATTTTTTTGACACATGGTATCCCATGGCAAACCACATGATTGACCGATGTGCAGATGGATTTTGGAAATCCTCGGTAATTTAGAGGGGCGGGGATAGCGTTTAAATCTTTTGTGATAAATGTATGACAAAGGGTGTTGAGTTCATCCGTTGATACCCCAGGTTGGATATGCCTTTCAATCATGTCGAGTACTTGAGAGGCTTGTTTGCCGGCTATGCGCATTTTTTGGATGGCTTTAGGGCTTTTGACGAGTTGATCGAGCAAGAATTTTCCTGGCTGTAAAAGAGTAATAGTATAAAAAAATCTGTTGTTCTGCAATATTTCTATGTGTTCATTTTTGGGTTTATGGTTAAACGTGATGATAATCCTGATTTACAATACGGCCATACAAAGTTTTAAATTGTGTGAGGGGTTTTATAGATTTTTTATAGGTCCTTTTCAGAGGGGGCTGATGTAACATAAAAGGGGGTGCAAAATCATGATTATGCCTGTTTTTAGTCGTTTTCCCACATCTTTTGGGTGTTTGTTTTACTCTTTTTACGCACTTTAAATGTGCGTAAAATTACATTTTAAGCGTTAATATAGCGTTATATTGGCCTGTTTTTTACGAAATCTTATTTTTTTATTAAAAAACAATGTCAATAGCTTGCGGTTATTTTTTTATTGCTATATTATCATATTATTAGCAATGGAGTTATGCGCATGGATGCCGCAAAATTAGCCAAGGATGGCTCAGCAAAATTTTCTAAATCGCAACCTTTGGATGTCGATCCCGTCAATATGTATCTTGCCCAACTTTCTCGGATGCCTTTGTTATCCAAGGAAGAGGAGCAGCAGCATTTTATCGATTATAAAAAAGGTTGTAAAAAAGCTTACAACTGTATTGTCGAAGCGAACCTTCGATTGGTTGTTAAGATTGCAAAACGTTATTCTAATAGAGGGCTTGCTTTATTAGACCTTATAGAAGAGGGTAATCTGGGTCTTTTGCATGCAATAGAGAAATTTGAGGTTGGTCGAGGCTTTCGTTTTTCTACCTATGCAACTTGGTGGATTCGTCAGTGTGTCGAGCGGGCCATTATGAACCAGTCTCGGCATATTCGATTGCCTGTGCATGTGATTAAGCAGTTGTCTGGTTATTTGAATGCATCTGGAAAATCGGGTAAAGGTGTAAATGATAAAATAACGGATCAAGAGATAGCGGATCATTTCGAGGATGATGTTGCTGAGGTTCAGAAAATAATGCGTTATAAAAATGATACTGTTTCATTAGATAGTAAAGTTTTTGAGGGTTCTGATTTTTCTTTATCCCAGTGTGTTGCCGATGTTAATGCTCGTGATCCTTTGGATATCGTCGGCGATCAAAGTACTTCGGAGTTGGTGAGTGATTGGCTTTCGAAGTTAGGTGAGGATGACTATAATGTGATTGTTCACCGTTTTGGTTTGGAGGGTCACACGCCAAAGACGCTAGAGCAGGTAGGGGAAGAGCTTGGTATAACACGTGAGCGTGTCCGACAATTGCAGCTGCGCGCGATTGCAAGGTTGCGAAGGTTTTTGAATTTTTCTGGGATTGATTTGTCAGAGATAGGCTTAGGTGCTGCAAGTAATAAGCGTTAATTATTTTGAGTGCGTTGTTCTAGGGCCTGCAGCATACGCCTGCAGGCTACGCTGCGTGCACTGATACGATTTTTTGTTGCTATCGGTAACTCTGCAAGTGTAGACTGATGCGTGTTTGACCAAAAAATAGGGTCGTATCCAAACCCACCTGCCCCTCTTGGTTGGCTAATGATAGAGCCATGAAGCTTGCCTTCGCAGATGATGGGAAGCGGGTCGTTACTGTGGTGGATATAAACGAGACAACAGTAAAAAAAAGCGCTAATAGGTTTAGGTAAGGGGCTTAGCTTTTTTAGTAGCGCTTGAATATTTTCTGTGCTGGTTGCTTCTTTGCCAGCGTAGCGAGCAGAGTAAAGTCCTGGTTCATTTTCAATGGCTGGGATACATAGCCCAGAATCTTCTGCAATTGTATGAATGGTACTAAATTGGCAACCTGCTTTGGCTTTAATTAAAGCATTTTCGACAAAGGTCGACCCTGTTTCAGCTATGGCTGGAAGATTAGGATCTGTCACAATTTGCATATTACGCTCTTTAAATAGCGTTGTGAGCTCTTTTATTTTTCCGGCGTTGTGACTTGAAAAGAACAGGCGGTTCATAAGAATGTCTTCTTGAATAAGTTTAGTATTCCCATCATAGTGGTTTTGGCGTGCAAATAAAAGATTTTAATCACGATGTGGCCTTGAAAAATAGTTAGTTGTACCTACATACATATACAACATGTCTGTTTATAAAAGGAGAAACGAATATGAGCGCACCAAGTGTTGAAACGAAGCAATTTGCAACAGAGACTAAGCAAATCTTGGATATGTTTGCAGATAAGCTTTACCAAAATAAAGAAGTTTTTTTGAGAGAGTTGATTTCTAATGCGTCAGATGCCAATGATAAATTTAAAACCATTGCTCTGGAAAAGGAGTCGTTGTACGGAGATGATCCAGATTTAAAGATTTGGGTTATGTACGACAAAGAAAAACGCACGGTTACGGTACGAGATAATGGTATTGGGATGGATTATGATGAGGTTGTCTCTCATTTAGGGACGATTGCACGCTCTGGTACGAAACAGTTTATTGAGAAGATGTCTCAGTCAGAAGGATCAAAAGGTAATCTGATTGGTCAGTTCGGCGTTGGTTTTTACTCCGCATTTGTGGTTTCTGATCGCGTTGAAGTAAGAACACGTAGGGCAGATCTCTCAGAGGATGAAGGTGTGGTATGGACCTCTTCAGGTCATGACAGTTATGATGTTGTTAAAACAAAAATAGCCTCTAGAGGAACCCAGGTTATTATGCATTTGAGAGACGATGCTAAAGATTTTCTTGAAGAATGGCGCTTGCGTAAGATCATCACAACCTATTCAGATCATATTTCTTTTCCCATTATCATGTTTAAGGAAAAGGAGTTGGAAACGGATGATAAAGATGCAACGCCTCCAAAGGAAATTGTCGAGGAGGTCGTAAACCAGGCTAAGGCATTGTGGACGCTTTCGAAAAAAGATATTACAGATGAGCAGTATGAGGCTTTTTATAAGCACATCTCCCACGATTTCAATAAGCCGTTGACGTGGAGTCATAATCGTGTGGAGGGTAAATACGATTATACAAATTTATTGTATATTCCTACCGAAGCCCCTTTTGATATGTGGAATCGTGATTTCAAGCGGGGTCTGAAATTATACGTTCAGCGAGTGTTTATATTAGATGACGCAGAACAATTGCTTCCAGCGTATTTGCGATTTGTAAAAGGTATTGTCGATTCTAATGATTTGCCTTTGAATGTTTCTCGTGAGGTGCTACAAAGTAGTGAAGCCGTTGAGACGATCAAGTCTAGTTGTATCAAGCGTATTTTGTCGCTTCTTGAGCATATGGCAGAGAAAGACTCTGATAAGTATCAGTCGTTTTGGGATACTTTTGGTGCCGTGCTTAAAGAAGGTCCAGGAGAAGACTTCGCGAATAAAGACAGAATCTCTAAGTTATTACGTTTCAGCTCGACTAAGACCGAAGGTTCTAAGCAATCACGAGGACTGCAAGATTATGTGTCTTCGTTGAAAGAAGGTCAGGATAAGATCTATTATTTGACGGCTGAAAGTTATCAAGCAGCCAGCAACAGTCCGCATCTTGAATTATTTAAGAAGCGTGATATTGAGGTTTTACTATTAACAGAACGCGTAGATGAGTGGTTGGTTTCCAGATTGACCGAGTTCGATGGCAAGAAGCTTACGGCAGTTACTCGTGGAGATATTGATTTAGGTGACCTTGGTGTGACGGAAGAGGATAAGGCCAAGCATGAGCAGAACAAGCAGGACTTTGAAGATATCATAGCCCGTGTAAAAACGGTCTTGAGCGATAAAATTAAGGATGTTCGTATCACGGAGCGATTGACGGATTCGCCGTCTTGTGTGGTAGCGGACGACGATGACGTTAGTTCAAACCTCAAGCGTATGTTGAAAGATGCCGGTCAAGATGTTCCAGATTCTAAGCCAATTTTAGAGCTTAATCCAAACCACCCATTGGTTGAAAAGCTCAAAGTGGAAGTTTCGGAAGATCGTTTTGCTGTGATGTCGGAAGTTTTACTCGGTCAAGCGGTCTTGGCGGAGGGTGGAACGCTTGATAATCCGGCTTTATTTGTGCAAAAGATGAATGGCCTGTTGTTAGAAGGCTAGCATCTGTGTAACCGGATGTAGGCTTTGTATGAAGACGTGGCCGTTAGGCTGCGTCTTTGTGCAGGGCTTTAGATTCGCATAGTGGCTTTTACACAAGGTCTCATATCACTATTGTATCGTGATCATCTTGGTTTTGT
>CAXGBK010000164.1:0-10543 GCA_964008345.1 uncultured Coxiella sp. | reverse complement strand
TAACTGATATACTCAGTATGCTTACTAAATTAAGATTATCCTCTATGATTTCTAGCATAATAAGATTTTATTTCAACAATAAAGGTGATCACAACCTACTTTGTGTGCTGATGTTCTTGGCGACCCTAAGTTACAATATTGTCCGCAGTATGAAAGAGGACGTTTTGATCAATTTGCCGGGGCTCAGTGCTTCTTATATCCCGGTTGTAAACCTTTTTGTGGTGCTTCCCCTATCTTTTCTACTAGGGGGGGTCTACATGAACCGACTAAAAAGACACCATACCGCGCATGCTTTCCGCTGTCTTTGTTTTTGCTTAATTGGCTACCAAACCCTTTATACCTGGTTACTCTCATCTCATATTGACCTACTTACCCCTCCGGACCATCTTGGCCAAAATGTCCTACTGCTTCGTCCCTTTATCCAGCTTATCAAAAGCTGGCCAGGCATCTTATACTATGCCAGCTGTGAACTTTGGGGTAACTTTTCTTTACTGGTCCTTTTTTGGCAACTTGCAAATGATAACTACACGACTGAACAAGCAAAGACTGCTTACCCGCTTTTTTTGATGATATCATCATTTGGCATTTTTTGTGCTTCTTTTCTGGTTAAATATATCCATCAGACACCCCATCATTTGACTTCTAGCTGGCTTATCATGGTCGTCATTGTTGCCTTGATGATGGGTATTGTTTCAAGCCTCAAACAGTCTTCTAGAAAAATGAAAGAGCATACGTATACTTCTACATGGCTTGATGACATGAAAGATTTGCTATCAAGGCCTAATATCATGCACCTCGCCCTATCTATTATCATCTTCTACACCTTAACAAATATCCTTGAAGTTACTGTTAAAGAAATGGTTGGGAAGACCCAATATTTATCCTTTATGAGTCACTATTTGTTCTATCAGGGCATTATGCTTATGATAACAAATTTGATAGGGTTTCGTATTTTGCGCCTTCTTGGCTGGTCAATCGCCTCTATGATTACCCCTTTTACTTGCATTCTTACAACCAATATATTTTTGTTCTATCGTTGCGGACTCCTTAGCTCCCCCTTTGAAATGACAGCCGAGCATACCATGTATTATGGCATTGTGGCTGTTATTATTGTGCAGACAGCCAAATACTCTTTTTTTGACGCCACCAAAGAAATGTTCTACATCCCCATGTCAGTAGAGCTACGATCAAAAGGAAAAACGCTTGTTGATGGCGTTGGCACAAGAGTAGGCAAATCAGCTTATGGCATCGTCCAGTTTGCGCTCTTTTTCATAACTGGCATGGATAATATGCAAGCATTCCTTCCTTACTTAGCCTACCTTGTTGTTGGTCTATCTTTACTCTGGCTGTGGAGCAGCGTTTGTCTTCAGAAGCACTACCATGCTAGTTTGGCGTCTTCTAACCTGCCAGAACAGTCTCATGAAACTTATGCCCATACCACTTCTGGATAAGCTTGTGGTTCTACATTATTTATGTATATAATGGTTTAACTTGAAACTGGTATTTTATATGTTGGAAACCTTGATGATCTGTGTACTTTTCTGTGCCAGCATCCTTCCTACACAATCGCATGCAAGCCCTCCTATCGAAGCGCAACTATCCAGTACGCAGACAAAAAAGCAACTGCGCGTAGCACATGAAAAGTCCCGTTCAAAAAAATCCACGAATCCGCGTAAAGAACGTGTAATTAAATCTTCTCATAGGCGTCAAATACAAATAAAGCGAGACCATGCAAGAAAAACAAAGGAATTGACGGAAGCCATCAACGATCCCAAGACCTCCGCAGAAGAAAGAAAGGCACTCCACAGAAAGCTTGCGATAGAAAAGAAACGACGCGACCAGGCTATACACCGTATTGGAAAAGCCAAGCAAGCTAAACTAAAAGCGATCGATAAGCAGGAGCGCATATCAAGAGAGGCGAAGAGAAAAAATGCCAAAGCTAAAAAAATGCCTGTGAGCACTGGACATCCACGTGGAAAACAAAATCCCCGACCTACTAATAAGACGCAAACCCCGTCTAATCCACCATGCCCTGTATCAGCTAGTCAGGATTCTTATAACGAGGACACACCCTTCGATACAGATATTCCAGAAGATGCTGTTTCAGTCATTCAGCCTGAAGACCATGATCAAGTAGCAATCCAAGGCGCAGCTAATAACGCAGAGGACTATGAGGATTATGAGGAATAAAATACAAAACAACTACCGTATATTTCTTCGACACGTGATACTGGCACTTGTGTTATGCTCTGGTTTAGCTGGGTGCAAGGCTTCCGTTGGCTTTGCTGTGGGCGCAGCTACCACGCTTCTGGCTATGAAACAAGCTGGCTACCATCGATAAGGATTTTACCATGCTTACACTATTAACCATTCTTGTCTTATTATCAGGCTGTGATCAATCACCTTTCATGGTGGAAAGTAAAGCTGTTAGGATGCAGCGGCTTCGCAGCTCACTCCACCGTTATGATCCTATTTATCTCGTAGCCAGTCATAGCCAGGAAAGGCCTGCATTACCTAAAAAGTCCATCAGGACCTATCCCAAAGACCCTCAAAACCTTGCTCATTTGGTTCAAAGTAATCTTATGAAAGACCCTATCACACAGCGATATCGATTGAAAACCGTGAGCTATTTTGGGAACGTTCTCGTAGTAGGCGAGGTAGCTAAATCACAAGATAGAGATCATGCAGAAGGGATCATCAGCTCGACAGCCGGCGTAAAGCACTACTACCTTCATATTGAAGCAAAACCCCAGCTATCAACGACACAACATATCTCAGATAGTGCCGCTAGAACGTCTATCAAGGCGAAACTTGCAAAACTCCCTATTCCATCGACACACCTACAAATCATCGTTCGTGATAAAAAGGTCTTTATTCTTGGAACCCTTTCAAAAAACGACGAAGCCACTATCCACCGAAATATACTCGGTTACTACGGCATCCGCGATATCCAGTTTGCCTAAAAAAATATGAACCAAGACCTTTTCTTAATGATCAGCATTTATTTTCTACCTGGCATCTTGGCGATTACGCTGCATGAAGCAGCACATGCTTTAGCGGCATACCGTCTCGGTGATGCAACCGCATACTACCTAGGCCGTGTAAGCTTAAACCCCTTTAAACATGTAGATCCTATAGGAACGTTTGCGGTCCCACTGCTGCTTATGATGATGCGAGCACCTTTTATGTTTGGCTGGGCAAATCCTGTTCCTGTGAATACGAGACTCTTGAAAAAACCAAAACTATACAGCTGTCTTATTGCGCTTGCTGGCCCTGCTGCGAACCTTCTTATGGCTATTTCATGGGCACTCATCCTGAAATCCGCCATTCTCATGCAGGCCGTTTATAGTGAGCCAGTTTTCCAGTGGCTTGTTTCTACTTCAAAATTTGGCGTATCTTTTAATGTTATTCTCTTGGTTTTCAACCTCCTTCCCATCCCACCACTTGACGGTAGTAAATGCCTTTCGTTATTGCTGCCCTATCCGCTAAACACCTACTACGAAAACTTGGAACCTTACGGCTTTCTAATTATCATGGCACTTCTGCTCTCTGGGCTACTTAGTGGCGTAATATTCACTGCACAAGTTTTTTTCTTATCCATCATTGGCTCCTTGTTGTTTTAGTAATGCATTCATCACTCCTAGAATTAACGCAGATGCTAATAAAATGCCCCTCTATCACACCCGATGAAGCAGGCTGCTTTGATATTATTACACGCTTTTTTGCGAAAATGGATGCAACCATTCTCCGCCTAGATAAGGAAGCGACGAGCAATCTATTTATCTATTTCGGGACTTCTAAAAATCATAAACTTCTTTTCAACGGACACGTTGATGTTGTACCTCCTGGCAATCATGACCTATGGACACACCCGCCTTTCGCAGCTGCCATTGCGGATGGCAAGCTATTTGGGCGAGGAGCAGTTGATATGAAAAGTAGTATATCGGCCTACCTAATCGCAATACGGCTCCTGGCCGAACAAGGCAACGATCTAGATGGACTTGCACTCCTTATCACCAGCGATGAAGAAGGATCTGCAGTCAATGGCACACAATACGCCCTAAAAAAACTCCATCACCTAGGACACCGTTTTAGCTATGGATTGATAGGAGAGCCTACCAGTACTAAAACCCTGGGAGATATTATTAAAATTGGTCGAAGAGGCTCACTAAGCGCCTCTGTAACACTAAAAGGGAAACAAGGCCATGTAGCGTACCCCCATCTAGCGATCAATCCCATACCGATAGCAGCACATATTATTCATGCATTGTCCACACACGAGTGGGATCAAGCCTGCAGCCACTTTCCTGCAACGCATTGTTGTTGTACGGATATCGCAACAAATAATGATACACGCAATGTTATACCGGCATCTTGTACATTTCATATCAACTTTCGGTATAGCCCAAAACTCGATACCTCGATGATAGAGAAAAAGACCGTAGCGTTAATCAAAAGATATGGATCTGATTTCACCATCAAATGGCATCATAGTGCCAAGCCTTTTATCTGCCAGCCAGGTGTTTTTGTAGAACTCGTACAATCTGCTATTGTTAACACTACCGGCATGCATGCCAAATGCGAGACTAGTGGCGGGACGTCCGATGCACGCTTTGTGCAAGCTTATGTCAAAGAAATAGCCGAACTTGGGCCATTGAATGCCACAGCCCATCATACCGATGAGCATATCTCTCTAAGCGATCTCGAGTTACTCTGTCAGGTATACGTCAAAGTTATTAATAAGGTCTTGTTACTTGATAATGGTTAGTACTGGCTTTTTACTGGCCTTTTGCATCACTTCATCGTTGTCTGATGCACCGATGTCCAGATCGATATCAGAGTAAGCACTATCTCCATCCTCTTCATCGCTAAAAGTAATACCTTCTCCGGTCTCATGCGCATACACAGCAATAATCGCATCCACTGGCACGACGACTTTCACAACTCTCTGGTTGAAGTTCGCTAGGAAGTGAACTTGTGTATTGCTGATCTCGAGCTCCCTCGTGGCTTCTTCGGAGATATTAAGAACGACCTTGCCATCCTCTATACTTTCTGGTGGAACAGAAACACCTTGTACTTCACTATTGACTAATAAGTATGTAGTAAAGTCGTGTTCCAAACACCACTGATTGATCGCTCTCACTAGATATGGCTTATTAGATGTCATAAAACTCCTCGCGAAGTTCGATTTCAACGTCCGACAAGCTACTCTTAAATGCATCCCTTTTAAACATTCTTTCTGCGTATTCTGATACTGGATCCGCAGATTTTGGCAGTTGCACGCCTAACGACTCTAGTCTCCACAACATTGCACTCAAGGTGCAGTCTACTAGTGAAAATTCTGGGCTCAAGAAGAATGGCATTTCTTTAAATGCTGGCGCGAGTTTAACAATGCTGGCTATTAAACTTTCTCTTGCCTGTTCTTCGTCCTCTCCGGATAAAATTTGTTGAACCAGGCTATAGAAATCTAACTCGATACGATATATCATTGTTCTTGTTTTAGCTCTAGCCACTGGATAAACTGGTAGTAATGGGGGGTGCGGAAAACGCTCATCCAGATATTCCATAATGATATTGGATTGATTTAAAACGAGCCCCCTATCAATTAAGACCGGCAGGGTATGATAAGGATTGATATCTAAGAAGTCTTCCGGAGCATTATCAAGATCAATATACTGAACTTCTGCATTTACTCCCTTCTCAGCTAACGCTATTCTCGTCCTGTGACTGTAGAGGTCATTTTCATGGCTAAGGAATGTAAGGCTCGACTTTTTTACTACAACCATCTTGCATTCACCTCTGTGTGATAACCCATTTGAAAACTATCATTAATAACAAGATTAACGCTTCGAGAATTGCTTGGCTTTTCTTGACTTAACCAATCCAACCTTCTTACGATATACTCTTCTTGAATCTCTTGTTAGTAAGCCTTGCTTGCGAAGCTCTTTGTGCCATTGCACCATCGTTAGCTCGCGAACTTCTCCAGAGCTACCGCCTTCCTCTTCGTCACCTCTACTCTCTTCAAGAGCCTTGATCATTTCTACTTGTGCCTTTAGGTCAGCTTCACTTGTGTTAACTTGTGAATAGTAATCCAACGCTCTGGATAAACCGTGTGAGATAGCACCTGCTTGTCCATTGATACCGCCACCTAACACTGTGACTTTCACATCAAATACGCCTTCTTGCTTAAGAACTTTGAGAGGTTTCATCGCCTGAGCTTCCCAGATACTGCCATCACCTAGATATTCACTTGCCTCTTTACCATTTATTTTAAACTCGCCTTTTCCAGGAGCAAGAAACACTCTCGCAGAAGAAGTCTTTCTTCGGCCGGTGGCATAGTAATATTTGTCAATCATCTGCGCCATAATTTTTTACCTCACGCTTGTATATCTGAATCGTTAAACACCAACTCTTTAGGCTGCTGAGCAGAATGCTGATGATCACCAGCATAACATTTCAACTTACGTAGCATATCCCTTCCAAGTGGGGTGTTTTTGAGCATGCGTTTTACCGCCAACCTAAATACGCTTTCGGGACTGATTTGCATTTGCTCTGCAAAAGTTCTTTGCTTTAGAGACCCCATTCTCCCTGAATGTCTGTAGTAAATTTTGTCCTTACTTGTGCATACAATATCTTGCAGATTGTAAACAACAACACAGTCTCCTAAGTCGGCATGCGGTGTATAGTGTGGCTTATGCTTCCCTTGCAGGATAACAGCAACTCTTGCAGCGAGCCTACCCAGTTTTTTTGCTGATGCATCGACGGCAAACCACTTTTGCTCATCTTGATGATAAGATTTTGTTTTCAAAAATTTCATAATATGTATCTCGCCTAAAGCAAATCAAATAACAATAGATCAACATTGTATCAAAAAAACACACCACTCTCAAGTCTTTTTTTAATTTTAAAATGGCAGCCACCCATTCCAAGGAGGGGCCCCCTTTACCCTCCTAAGCAATCCATACCAGCGACCGCTTTTATTCATCCAAACAATTTGAGTCAGACGCCGCCTGGGCCTTTTAGTTTGTTTTGGCATTAAGGCACGCTATCTTTTCCGCCTTAGCTGTCTCCCTCGTCAGACTGCACACTGGAAGCACCGCCACTACCCTTAGTCATCCCTCTTGCCTTGGTTTTTGCCGGCGTAGCTTTTTTCTCCAATGCAAAATCTTTTTTCAAAAACCCCTTCCGCTGCTCAAACCACGACGTGTCCTCTTCCGTTGGTTCAAAACCAGTACAATTCACGTCGTTAATAGAGGACACAGCCCATAGACTCCTCATCGATTCGCGCCCACCACCGGTTATAGATAACTCTCTATCGAAATCATTCTTTGCCACAATCTCCAGTAACGATTTAGCCGCAAGCATATCATGGTATTGGGTGACCCACTGCACGCCTTCTCCTTTGGTAATATCCACACCATCAATTGGCATCAACCCTCCCGCCCGAGAATAAGAAAGCTTAGCTGGCTGCCCTTCAGACTTTGGCACGTACCTAATCCCACGCCCTTGTGATTCTATTTCAGATGATAACTTCTTAATCTTACTCGCATCCCCACCACTTAGCGCCACTTCAACATAGGACCAGCGGCTTTTTAACTGCGCCAGCGTACTATCGGAAAGCTCAATCACCGATGACAAACCCTGCTCTATTTCTTGCGCTGACAAGCCCTCATAACGCCTCCTAAATGCTGACAACTCTTTTTCAAAAAGCGCATCTGACTCTGCGTTGATAACACCATGACAATGTGGATTATTCATAATAAAATCTTCGGCGCTTGACTCTATGGTCTTGTATACATCTTTTGTTTTAGCCTCACTACCCCTAACCTCATGCAACCGCTGTAGCGCCTGTAGCACAACGTCTAACGCCTCAGCTTGCCCACTTTTGATCTTTCTAGCCTGGGCATCTAGCATAAGCTCCTGGTTCTCTAGCTGCGCAATCCATAGATCAAACGCCTCTTTTGTTTCACAACCACTCAATTGCTCCAGCAACTCTAACCCCTTGTCCGTTGTAAAATAACCGCGTAGCGCCAAATCTTCTTTACGCACTAAACCGTCTAGCTCAGCTTCATTCTGTCTAACGTCGAAAGCTTTTTTCAAAAAGTCGACTAAAGCTTGCAGCGTCACATTACTGGATTTATTAGGGGGATTTACTTTAGGCGCTTCGAGCGCCTTACCTGCCCCCTTACCATCTACGCCCAATTCCTGTTTTATCTCCTCCAGAACTTTATCACACTGATCTTGCGTCTCACATTGGAAAATACGCGCCATGTATTCAACTCCATCATCACCTTCTAAGAACGCCTTCGTTTCTGCATCCAGTGTTTCAAAATGCTCGTTAAACCTATCTTCAGAATCCTTGAGAGCAAACAGCTTTTTGAAGGCTTCAAGCACCCTATCTAGTTCTTGGTCTTGAACACCTGTGAATTCCTCATGGACGGTGCGGTACCAATCTGGCTTTATCATCTCGATGTAAGCCGCTAGAGCATCTTGGCTTTTTACTTCTCCCAAGCGCTCTAGATAACCACCTTCTTCTAAAAACGCCCTTGTCTTTTCGCTTAATAGTGTTGTTACAGCAGCAATTAGTTGATCGTTATCGGTCTTTTTGACTTGATACAAAATCTCTGTTGTCTCTTTAATGATTGTATCGACACCTGCCGCTGCTTCTCTTTTCTCAGCATTGTATTCGAGAACAAATGCATCGATTGTATTTTGAATCTCAGGCCAAATTTCATCAAAGCCTTTTTCACCCTCCACTACAAGCGCATACAGATCGGGTCTTTTTGTAAATAAATCTAAAACCGCATCTTCATGTAGCGTGTGCAAATAATAACAAAAAACATCTGGTAATGCATGAATTTTTTCTAGTTTAGCCTGCATTATCTCGTTTGAAATTGGGGTTGGCATAAGTATATTTTTCTCAGTAAACTCATCACGCAAATCGTCCAACGCTTCAAAATAATTGTTACGCGCCTTGTCTAGAAATGATTCGAGCTCTTGTTGACAAGACTTGATGGCTGCTTTGACATCTTTTTTTGTCTTTAGCTTGCCTACAGCCTCTACTACAACAGGGCGTTCTAGAAGGTAATGCCAGTCACTATCGCATTGCTCGCTTAGGTAGCTCATAAAACCGCTAAGATCATTTTTTTTCTTGAAATCGACCAACTTTTTTAGAATATCACTGAAGGTCTCAGCCTCGATCTCTTTTGGCTGCACATCTTCTTCGTTTGATTTTGAAGAGGAATCGACTGTACTCTCTTGGCCTGATGATGGTGACTTGCTAGGCCCCTCTTCGTTTAAATCTTTATCTTCAACCTGAAAATCTTCATCCATCTCCTCTGTGGATTTTTTTTCCTCATCGAACATCATACTCCCCCAGTTTTTGCTTTACAGCTCTATACTGTAACAGACTCTATCATCATACCCATTTTATACTAGCATATGATACGCTAAAATCCAATGAACCTACCAACTACGAGCAACGATTGATACTATTCCTGGTTGTAATCCCTATAAAGATCCTTCAAACGCTATTCAACACTGGCAATTGTGGCACTTTTATGTTATCTTCAAACCTATTTTATACAGTACGACCGATGCAAAACCAAGCAGATGCCTCAGACGATAATAAGCTTCATGCCATGCGACATTCCTGTGCGCATGTACTTGCGGCGGCTATTCAAAAAATATGGCCAGATGCGCAATTCGGAGTAGGACCTGTAATTGAAGGGGGTTTTTATTACGATATTAAAACCCCTGAAGCGATTACCGAGCAAGACCTAGCACGCATTGAGACCACTATGCGAAAAATCAAGAAGAAAAAGCACCCATTTGCATGTGAGGAACGTGAGATAGACGATGCCATCTGTTTTATGCGATCTACGAACCAACCGTTTAAGGTTGAACTCTTAGAATTGCTCAGAGATAAAGGTAGTACCGCCATCTCTAAAGCAGTTGATGGCGATGATTTAGTCTCTACTTCATCTGATAATCAAGATGTGCGTATCACTTTTTATAAAACCGATACTTTTGTGGACCTTTGCCGCGGGCCGCATGTTGCGCATTCTGGAGAAATTGGCCACTTTAAGCTTCATAAAATAGCAGGGGCGTATTGGCGAGGGGATGAAAAGAATATGCAGCTTCAGCGTATTTATGGGCTTTGCTTTCCCACAAAAGAGTTGCTAGAAGCCGAAATAGATCGCCTTGAAAAACTCAAAGAGTGCGACCACCGACGCCTAAATAAAGATCTTGAAATTTATCATATGGAAGACGATATTGGTAGAGGACTTCCTCTTTGGCTGCCAAATGGGACCGTTATAAAAAAAGAGCTAGAGCATCTAGCCATGCAGTATGAGCGCATGGATGCCTATAAAATGGTCTCTACACCACACTTAGCAAAAGAGAAGCTCTACTACCAGTCTGGTCACCTCCCATACTATGAAGAAGACATGTATAACCCCATTGAGTTAGATAATGAGAACTATTACCTAAGGCCTATGAATTGCCCGCATCATCACATGATATACAAAGCATCCATGCGATC
>CAXGBK010000163.1:0-2819 GCA_964008345.1 uncultured Coxiella sp. | reverse complement strand
TTTGTCAATAATTCCTTTCTTTTGTTTATGTCTTTCATGTGGGGCGGTTGTAGCCCGCCCTCCGGCATCGGTTCGCTCGGACTATTCAAGGGGCTATGTGTCTAGCAAACAAAGATTGGCATCTGATACCTGATTCAACTATCTTTATCCCAGCATAGTTTGATACTGCACCTTTATTTTCTTTGTTTTTAGTATACCCTATACCCCTAAGTCCCACAAAAAGTTTGATACACATCCTCATCTGGCTTCGGAGGATGCTGATATTCATGCGCGCATATACTAGGATTATAGGGCGCCTGTAAAACTTCCATTAGGTCATCTATATACGTATAATCACCTGCCAATGCCTGATTAATCCCACGCTCTACTAAGTGGTTTCTTGGGATGACTGCAGGGTTTGTAGCACGCATTATCCGCATTGCCTCGGTTGTCGAACCACCATTTTTATTTAGCCTTGCCTGCCAACGCTGATACCATTTATCGAATGATCGCTCTTCAAGGCCATTTCCCGCCGGCTTTTGATTTTTTGTTAGCTGCAAAAAGGTATTGGTATAATCAGATTGATTAGTATACATCCACGCTAATAGATCACTTATCAGCATCTTGTCGTCTTTATCTTGGCCAAAAAGCCCTAACTTCGAGCGCATCATCAACAACCATTTCTCTTCATAGCTGGCCTGAAAGCTGTTTATGATACGCCCTGCTTGCTCAACAGCAATATCTGTATCGTTGTGGATATATGGTATTAGCGTTTCTGCAAGCTTTGCTAAATTCCATCGCGCAATGTTTGGCTGACGACCAAAAGCATAACGACCTTGATTATCAATAGAGCTGAATACCGTATCTGGATTATACACATTCATAAAAGCACAGGGACCGTAATCTATTGTCTCTCCACAAATCGATGTATTATCTGTATTCATCACGCCATGAATAAAACCGACACGCATCCAGTGAACTATCAAATCTATCTGCCTATGCATCACCATTTCGAGCAGAGCGAGGGCTTTATTCGAGCCAGGACGAACATCTATATTATGTCGTTGAATGGTGTATTGAAGCAGGGCGTCTAAGCTATTTTTATCTGCTTGTAGCGCAGCCCACTCAAAGGTTCCAATGCGTATGAGCGAACTCGCAACCCGGGTTAAGATAGCCCCAGGCAACCAATCATACCTCTTTATAAGCTCACCTGTTCGCACGACTGCAAGACTTCTCGTTGTCGGAACCCCTAAGTGATGCATCGCCTCTGATATTATGTATTCTCGCAGTATTGATTCTAGCGGAGCTTTCCCATCACCTCCGCGAGAGTACACCGTCCGTCCAGACCCTTTTAATTGAATATCGTAACGTTCGTTGTCTACAGTAAGGTGCTCCCCTAGAATATGCGCCCTCCCATCGCCTAGCACTGTGAAACCACCAAACTGATGTCCTGCATAGGCTTGGGAATAAGGCTTTGCATTTCTTGGTAAACATTTCCCAGACAATAATTCAGCTTTCTTCCTATCGGCTAAATTTGCAAGTCCTAAACCCAGTTTTTGGTCGAGTTGTTTATTGTAGTAAACTAATGATGGAGACAAGTCGCTATCGGGATTGCATATTGTATAGAATATGTTGGGGAGCTTTGTGTAACTATCATTAAAATGAAATCCTTTGCGTTTCATATCGTCAATTTCTATCGTATTGCATGCTGTTGCAGCACGTCAAGATCCATCAGCTCTAATACCGACTCATCACATGCCTCTAAGACTATGGGCGGGGCGACTCCAGCTTCCCAAGCTTGTATCCAGCGTAGCACACACAAACACCAAAAGTCTCCTTCTTTGAGACCAGGAAAACCAAATTCTGGCCTCGGGGATGTTAAGTCATTCCCTTTTTCTTTGGTGAAGGATAGAAATGCCTTCGACATCTTTGCACACACCGTATGTCGTCCTCTATCGAGAGGCGTAGCATGGCAAAACCCATCTCGAAGAAAACCGGTATTTAGTTTGCAGCTACATACCTTTAACACAGACCCTACAACATTACGCTCCATACCTATTCCCTATATGTATCGCTACGATAAACTATTAACAAATATTGTAAAACCATCCCAGCATTTTGCAACCCGTATGAACCATTGTGATCTTTACTTTCCATAAAAATCCTTTTGGTCTATTTTCTTTTCATATATTTTTCTTAGAAGCATAGGTATCCTTTTCGTTACGTTTTAGCTTTTTTCTAAGATTTATTCGGCTATCATGGCAGCATGTTAAACACAATCATTCATCATAAAAGCGCGTGCGTAATTGCAGAATGATACCATTTACCCTGTGAACGCTTTAGTGATATTTTAGATGATGTAGCGTCTGTGATATGTGCAAATGAACGTGGAAATAAATCTGGTTGTATCGACTACACAGATAAAGACGCGATTAAGGCTTAAGTCTTCTCTATTTGTCAAACACCGCTTTAGCATCATGAACATTTGGCTAATGGACCGATTAGATCTATGTTGATCCGTATGCCGCTCACCTCTTTCCTAGACATATGCCTAAGTTAGCGTCTTGGGCCACTTGAACTCGGTGTCCGTGCGTCCATTGTATTTGCACCCGCTGATGCTTGGGCTAACTCCCTTAGAACATCATCTCGTGCCGCCAAGATAAAAGGATTATTTGGATCTAACGCAATCACTTTATCATAATCAATTAGCGCCTTTTCATACTCTCCTCTCTCCTTATACACGTCTCCTCGGACACATCGAGCAGAAACATCATTTGGATCTAACTCAATCGCTTTATTGAAATCGATTAGCGCCTTTTCATACTCTCTTTCCTCCTTAT
>CAXGBK010000162.1:0-10294 GCA_964008345.1 uncultured Coxiella sp. | reverse complement strand
TCCTGGTAGAACACCACCAAACCAAATACGCCCTACTCAATACACTTTCACAAGCGCAATCGCTATCTCAAACACAAGAAAAACGACACCAACAAGAGATCGCTCAACTAAAAAAAACGTTTCAAACAACCATACGACAAGCACAAATTCCAGCTGAACTGCATTTAGATGTGTGGCAGCAGTGCCATATGGCCATGCGCATGAGCTACTACCACCTCGTCTTCCTCCAGCAAAGCCAGCAAGCTATTCAGTGGCTCCAAACAGCACAGGATACCTTAGCCCAAAACCCAGATAGCACCACCAAACAAATCTCCCAAAAAATACAAAAACTCATCCAAACCCTGACCAAAACAACGCAGCCCTCTCAAGACTACTTACTCGACCAAATCAGCAACATCCAAAAGCATATCCTAAAACTCGAACCGTCTTTCATCCCACAAAAAGCAAAGCAACTCGCACAAGTGCAATCCTCCACCACTTGGCAAGATTGGTTATCTCTACAATCTTGGCACCAATACACCAAACAACAAGTCACCAACGCCTATGAGGCATTTTGGGATGGCATACATATACAACAACATGATGATATGCCACTGTCGGTCCTAGACCAACCGACCTTAGCCCGATTCAAATTCAGCAGTCAAATGCTACTAGAACAAACGCAATGGGCTGTTATCTACCAAAACCAAACCATTTACGAGCACTCTCTCTCCTCACTACAAACCCTTATCACTACAAGATTCCCGAACCATCCTAACGCCAAACCCATACTCTCTCTGCTAAAAAACATGCAATCCAACCCTGTCCAGAACAGCAGCAACGACTACCTGACGCTATTAAAAGAAATAGAACAACACGTCACCCATCAAAACCACAAGCGCCACAACCAACAAGCGCACCCTGTCGCAAAGAAAAACCCAAAGCAAGCTTCACCCAACCTGCAAGCATCTGCTACAATACAACAAAACCTATCGTAAACCATCATGCCCTCGCGACTTTTCCTATTCATCATCCTTCTTACAGCTGGCTTAGGATACCTATACCTCCCCATATACAACTACAAGGTCGTCATCGTCATCGACACCCTTCGTATCGACACAAGCCTGATATACCTTGGCCTGATACTTGGCGCAAGCCTTTTAGCATTTCATTGGCTTCTAGCTGGTATTAACTGGTTAAAAAAAGCACCCAAACGTTTTCAACATTATCGCCAACTAAAACGTCTAGAAAAACTCCAACTGCTACGTGAAGAAGCACTCAACTATTACCTAGAAGAAGACTATGAGCGTGCAGAGAGCACCATGAAAAAGTCACAAAGCTACGCAAAAACCAAGAGTATTATCGACACTTTGTATGCCACAAAAATGGCACTCCTACAAACACAAACCAGTCGCGCTGAAAGCATGCTATCTACAGAACCAACCACCCAACACAAGCAAGCAACCATCCTCTTACAAAGCGATATTTACCTTCAGCAACAAGCACACGATCTCGTTATCGCCATTCTAAACCAGCACCACATCCACAACCGTCCTACGCAAGGAACCAGCATCAGGCTATGCAAAGCCTATGCCGCAAAAGCACAATGGCAAGATCTAGCAAAAACGCTGCCCAACCTCGCACTACATTCACAAGATCAAGAAGATTGGCAAAATCAAATTCACATGCAAACCATGCTATCACAGTGTCTGAAAAACGAGCCCAATAGCTGTATCGATTATTTTAAAAAGCTAAAGTATTATGAAAAAACACCCAAACTACTGACCATAATCACAATAGCCCACATCCTCTCCAAGGAATATACCCAAGCTATCACAACCATCAGCGCACAAGAAGAGCTTCAGCCGCATACATTGACACTCATTCAGCTACTATGCAACCATAAAGAATCCAGAAAGGCCGCTATCGAATGGATTACGAACAGATCATCTACGACGCTCAACCCTGTAGAAAAAGTCTTAGAACATGCGATACAAAGACCTGAAGAACGGCATAACAACCCAACATCCGCGTCAAAATTTGACTTATCGAACTACGATAGCATCAGCCAACTTCTAATAAAAAGCCAACAAGCATTATCCGCAAAGCAGGAAGAAATCTAACAATCCGCAGTAATACGCAATTCGCCTGCGGGGTTTTGCTGCAAAACGAGCGTACACAAACGTTTTTTGAAATGCATTTTCTCCACCAAAACATGACCATCGCTCTGGCGAGCTAAAACACAATACGCACTCTCATCATCCTCAAGAACCAATGCCTTCACCACAGAAGCACCTTGAGGAAAAGTTGCATCTTCAACCTCTATCCATAAAGGATTACAAGACCTCTCTAAGCGCAAAACGATATCCGTATCGGCTTGATTATCCACCCGTAAGTAATGAAGGCTCTCCGCAGCGACAACCGATGTTGCCAATAAACCCAAACTTAATATCAAGAAACGACTCATAAAAACCCAAGATTTTGACATATTGATAGCACAAAAAGCAAGCAAACACAATACAGCCTCTTCATCTAGAAAACCCTAGCCAACAAACGACGCCTTCCTTTCGTACCTTTATGCTTCCTATCCCACCACACAGCTCACAACCAGCACGCCTTCCAACTCGACACACAAACCGCACCACATCCTAATAAACACATGACATTCAACAAAAAAACACCGAAACCTATACAAGTCAAACAAAATATCCTATAGTAAATCCACAGCTATAAGCGATCACGCTATGTCACCCTTATTCACAACCTTTATCGATCCCTACATTCAGCAGTCCTGGGAAAAGCTACCAGGATCCTACCAGATTAAGGAAGACCGCATCCATATTGAACTACACTACCCTTTCCAACACCATAAAAAGCAACTAGAAAAAGCGCTACTCGCTCATCTTAAGCAGCAGCAAAGCCCTATTCAAAACATATCTCTTAGCTGTAAAATCCAAAAACACCAAACCCAAAAGCACTTACCCCATATAAAAAACATTAGCAACATCATCGGTATCAGCTCTAATAAAGGTGGCGTTGGCAAATCCACCATCGCTACCAATATAGCTATAGCTTTGGCAGAAACGGGCGCACGCGTCGGACTAGCAGACCTTGATCTATACGGGCCCAATCAGCCTCAAATACTAGGCCATAATGAAAAAGCCACCATTACTGACACGCACTACGAACCTGTAACACGCCATAATCTTGCCACTATGTCCATGGGATATCTCGTTGAAAAGGACCAGGCCCTGGTTTGGCGAGGCCCTATGGTTAGCGCGTACATGCAGCAACTGATCACAAAAACACAGTGGCCCAAACTCGACTATCTAATCTTGGATTTGCCACCTGGCACCGGCGACATCCACTTAAGCCTCTGTCAAAAAATCCCGCTAAACGGCATGGTTATGGTCACTACCCCACAAAAACTCAGCTTAGATGACTGCCAAAAAGGCCATCGAATGCTGCAAAACCTCGACATTCATACGTTAGGCGTCATCACCAATATGGACGGCTACACTTGCACACATTGCCATACCCACAACCGTCTTTTCCATGAAGACGCAAAAAAATGGGCAAACGCATTACAATTGGATCATTTTGGCGCATTACCACTGGATCCTGACATGGCATTAAGCACATCTTTAGGCGAACCTTTCTTAATCCAACACCCCAACCACCCGATCAGCGAACAACTACGGAAAATCAGCATCCATACTGTAGCCAAACTAAGCTTGCGCCCAAAAAAGCCAAGGGGAACGTTCCCAAAAATTGTAATTGAATGATCAAAAACCTTTTTACAAACCTAGACAAATTATCAAAAAACCATTACTATGCGCTTGGAGGAAATGAGTATGAGCATTAAAAGCGACACCTGGATAAAAGAAGCAGCTGAAAGAGGTATGATAAGCCCATTTGTTAACGAACAAGTTAAAAAAGCCAACAACCAAGGTAAAATATCTTACGGTTTATCCAGCTACGGATATGATGTACGCTGCTCCAACGAATTTAAAATATTTACCAACGTACACTCGGCGGTTGTTGACCCAAAAGCCTTCGACAAAAGAAGCTTTGTAGCCGTGGAAACCGATAAATGTATTATCCCTCCTAATAGTTTCGCGTTAGCAAGAACGGTGGAATACTTCAAAATACCGCGCAACATATTATCGATTTGCCTGGGCAAATCAACCTACGCACGTTGCGGCATTATCGTAAACGTTACCCCACTAGAGCCTGAATGGGAAGGCCATGTTACCCTAGAGTTTTCCAACACCACCAATTTACCAGCCTACATCTACGCCAACGAGGGCGTTGCCCAAATGATTTTTTTAGAATCCGATCGTATTTGCGAAATATCCTACAAAGATCGAAAAGGCAAATACCAAGGTCAGACCGGCATAACCGACCCCATTGTCGAAGGCGTCACGTAAATAACACAACGCTCTCCATACGCTCAACAAACAAATTGCAATTGGCAGCTGCTAAATTACCGATGCAGTTATACAACATATAACAACCAAATTAGAAAAAGGCCTGTGCATACACAGGCCTTTCTAGAAGATTCACTAACTTTCTCTAAACAACCGCTTCTTCTTCTAATGCTTCTTCTACGAAGACAGGCTCTACACTTTTATCGATCAATGATTCGCCTTTACGTAAACCATGCACATGGTTATCTTTACCATTATCAACCTTCTCTCTTAAGGCCTTACCTGCTTTGAAATACACGCCGTATTTGGCATCCGTACGTATGGTTTTCCCCGTTCTTGGGTTGTGCGCATTACGGCTATCTCGATAACGTAAACACCATGTTCCAAAGCCGCGAATCTCAATACGACCGCCGTCGCTTAGGTTTTTCACCATCGTGTTAATAATATCATTCACAGTAGCTTCAACTTTTCGAGGAGGCAAGTGATCAAACTCTTTTACCAGCTGGGCAATCAATTCAGACCGAACCATAATAAAACATTCCATTATTCATCATAGACTTATACTAATCGATATTTATCTACGCATCAAGCACAAAAAGAAAAAAAACAATAAAAACATCTGCTACTGCAAAAACAACCTACTTTGTCTGAAAACAACTTCTGTATAGCCACAAGTATGCTAATATAGGCTAATGCTTACATTGATATTTTCCATCACATCGCTCTTCTCTGTGTTAACTGCGCAAGCAGAGAAAACGCCAACACCTCCAGACACTACCTATTATGAAGCACACATACCTTGCCCAAAAAACGACACAAAATCAAGAGAAGATGGACTAAGACAAGCATTCCTGCAAGTCCTAACACGCATCAGTGGCAACGCCGAGCTACACAACAACCGACATGTAACGGCCTTACTAGATAACAGCAAAACGTACGTCCACAGTTACCACTACATAGAAAAAAACTGCATCCATTCAGACGAGTCATGCTCGTTTCTTATTGTTAACTTCGACCCAAAAAGCATTAAAAGCGCGCTAAAAAGCATCCATGAAGACAACACTAGGCCCCCAAAAAAATCCCTATTATGGTTAACGCAACAGCACCCATTTAGCAAATCGCTCATCGCCAAAAACACATATTTTGAAAAAACCGTACAACTACAAGCTGAGCAACTTGGCAACAACACAATCCTCCCCAATGGCAACCACGACGACCAACAAATCGTAGCATGCAATCTAAGCGACCAAGATAAAGCAAAAATCCTCCAAAATAAATACCATACCGACACCGTTATCATGGGGCGCATCGATTACAATAACCACCAAAACATCATAACATGGGCCATCCATCAAGAACAATCTCCGCCCATACACAGCGCAAACAGTGGGGTGAGTATTAGCCAAGCCCTACAGCATGTTATGCGTGACAGCCTCGATCTCCAAAAACAGACACATCAATCACAATTTCAACCAAAAGAAATACTGCTCAATATCCATAACATCTCCTCATTTCAAGATTTACAAATTATCAAGCAATACCTACATCAAAACAATATGATCGACCATATCAAACTGCTCCAAAGCTCGACAGACACTACGCAAATATCGATACATATAAACAGCCCTGTCAGAAGCCTTATCCACGATCTACAACCTATTTTTGCCATAACCAACAACGACAACACCTTAGAGCTAGAGTACCGCCATGCAGCAACCCCTACCATTTCAAATAGATAGCAAAGCCAGTTTTCAAAACTTCTACAGCGCTAACGATTACACCAAAGAGCTCATCCGCCATCTCCAAGCAAACATCCAAACCATACCATCTTGCACCGTACTAATAGGCAATAAAGGATGCGGGAAAAGCCATCTTCTTAAATCAAGCTGCCTATACACCCCATATACATGGAGCTATATACCCTGCAAAGAACTCTCAAAACTGCATCCTGACATTCTTTGTAATCCAGACAACCATCTCCTCTGTCTCGATGACATCGAGTACTTAGTAGGCAATAGCATGTGGGAAAAAGCTTTATTTCAATATCTAACAACCTCCCCCAACCGCTCTATTCTACTTAGCGCACAACAAAGCCTTCTAAAAAGCCAAACCCTGATTCCTGATTTGCATTCTAGGATAAGCGCTATGGAAACTCTTGATATGCCAGATCTCGATGAATATGGACAAATACAAGCGCTAAAAAAAAGAGCGATATCTCGGGGTATAGCCCTCACCGACACCGTCATTTCTTGGATTTTCAAAAACCACCCACGAGACAACCATAGCTTATTCAAAATACTCTACCAGCTAGACCATCACTGCTTACAACATCAGAAAAAAGCCAGCATCCATACACTCATAGCATTAGAAAAAACTAATCCATCTCATCGACACGATTAACCACCTGACAAAAAAGCTCTGCCGTTCGCTTTGCGTCGTACAAAGCAGAATGCGCCTCGTTCAGATCAAAGTCCAATCGTGCACGCCGCATCACACGCGCCAGCACGGTCTCACTGTAAAAAACCCCGCCAATGGTTGCCGTATCCATGGTAGTAAAACGGTGAAAAGGACTCAATTTCAACCGATCACATCGGGTGTAGGCTGCATGAATAAACGACAAATCAAACTGAGCATTATGCCCAACCAACACCGCACGTCGACAACCCGACGCCGTTAGATGCGCCCGAACATGCTTGGTCAAATCCTCAAGAACAACCGACTCTTCCTGTGCAAAACGAAATGGGTGATCAGGACGAATCTGTGTGACTTCTAAAGATTCTTGAGAAATTTGCGAACCTGGAAATGGTTGCACATGGTAATGATACACGTGCTCAGGCACCAGCTTATCATTGGCACCATACCCCACTACAACTGCTGCGACTTCAAGTAACGCATTTTGCTCCGGGTCATAGCCCCCTGTCTCACAATCAATCACGACAGGTAACAACCCCCCAAAACGCCTTCTTAAACGTTTAGCTCTATCCATTTCCACCACCAGATCTCCTTTCGTCTATAGATTTTTTCTGAGACAGCAATGAATCATAGCTCATATCACAACAACTTGCATAATAAAAAGATATAAATGATGACTTTATTTTAAAAATAACGTATAATATCATTATATTCCGATAACAAGCCAGTATGCTCTTTCTTTTCTATCCAAGAAACATATTGTTTTATTTCCTTGTTGGGATCGGGCTGACCTGCCTATTCCGACCATATCTTATTATTGTCGCATTACTTTGCTTTGTTGCAGCAAAGAAGCTATCCAAACTCTTCCAAACCATTATCGCAAATATCTTATCGAGCCAAAGTCAATCGTGGACTAAAAGCATCTATATACCTATGTTTAAAATCATGGGATGTTTGGCCAAAGCAGATGGCAAGGTCAGCCACCAAAGCATCCAGTCTGCTGAAAAAATCATGAAAAAACTCACCTTGACACCTAACGAAAAAAAACTCGCTATCCAAGCTTTTAATGAAGGAAAATCACAAGACTTTGACCTTCAAGAAAGCCTCGGTAAACTGCAAATATACCTACTCCTAAATCCCCAAAGGCAGGAACCCTTACTACAAATAATTGTACAATACGGACAAACAGACGGACGGCTAAGCAAAAACAAACGCAAACTACTACACGTCATTAGCAGCAGCTTTGGACAACGTATTTTCAACCATCACCACGCCTGGCAACAGACCAAAAACCACAACTGGCAACAGCAACAATGGCAAAATAAAGGGCCATCAAAAGACCTAGCGTGGGCGTACCAAACACTCGACACCCACAGACATGAGCCCTTATCTACGATCACAAAAAAATACCGAAAGATGCTCAGTAAATACCACCCAGACAGACTGACTGCAAAAAACGCCAGTGCAGCAGAAATCAAACACGCCAACAGCAAAACACACGACATCAAACAAGCCTACGATATACTAAAAGCCGAGCACGCGAACACCTCATGAAAACCAACGTAATAGAATGGTCAGCATCGCTACTTGCAGCGCCACCACTGCATCTTCATACAACACTCACCTCCCTACAAAAAACCAATATCTCCTGCATGCATCTCGATATAATGGATCTACACTATGTGCCAAATACCGGCCTTAGCATCGATACAATTGTCTCCATTGCCAAAGCCTTTCCGCACCTAAAACTAGACGTTCACTGTATGACCAACCATGTTGACCTTTTACTGAAGAAACTACCTCTCAAAGCCATGAATATCCGGACGTTATACTTCCATCCAGGTTGCGCAGAAAACCCAATAAACGGCATCACATATTTACACGAGCATAATATCAAAGCAGGGGTTGCCATCAATCCCAGCCAAACGCCCGAGGACCTTAACATAGACTTTAATATGATAGACGCATGCCTTGTTATGGGGGTTAACCCTGGTTTTTCAGGACAAAGCTTCCAACCGGCCACGATAAAAACCCTTCATGATCTTCAAAAGATCCAAACAAACAACCCTTTTAGTGTTGCGCTCGATGGCGGCATGAACCCAAGCACCCTTAAGCACATTCCCTCCGAGCTAGTCGATCATATTGTGCTTGGCAGCGCGTTACTCAACACAAAATGTCCTATACAAAATCTACAAGCATGCCAGCAAGCTCTGTTGAGTTGATTATTCTGGATTTTCAAAACTAAACGTATCGGTATTATCATGATAGGCATACAACTCAGCATACCGACCCCACTCAATCACCGCTTTAAGAACATCCTGAGCCGCATCTTCACTCAAATCATCCTGCAGCTCAATCAAAAAACGCTGACCACTGACCGTATGACCAGGACGACCTCTTAAAACGCGAAGTATATGCCCTACCAGTGGCACATAAGATGTTAACTGTGTCGCAAAGATTTTTTTCCTCTGTAAAATATCCGCTTCTGCAAACAGCTTACCTTCATCGGTAAGGGCGATCTTTCCATGCTGAAGATAGGCAAAGCGCAATATATCCAAACATTCAATAACCGGCATAAGATCATCCAAATCCAAATAAAGCTCTTCTGAGAGCGTTGAAAGCTCAGAGTCTCTTTTAAACTCTTCTGAAACCAAAGCTTCCATCAACCCTGTCATACTATCTACTTCAACTCGTGGTAACCTAAAATGCAAATCGATGGTTTTAAAACGCTGACCTCTTGGTTTTTCAACATGATTAACTTGAGAAATTTTCTGATAAATATCATCCATCAAAACTTGCAGAGTTTGCTGATTATCAGCTCGTGGATGTGGCAAATTAACGGGCATATCACATCTAACACATCCTGGATCATTACCAAAAATAATGATGCGGTCCGCCAACAACGCAGCCTCTTCGATATTATGCGTAACCCACAACATTGCCTCTGTATGCGTTCGCCCCTTCTGCCATAACTCTAATAAGTCATTACGCAAATTATCAGATGTCAAAATATCCAAAGCAGAGAACGGCTCATCCAACAATAATACCTGTGGATCAACCACCAAGGCTCTGGCAATACCTACACGCTGGCACATACCACCTGAAAGCTCACGCGGATAAGCCGACTCAAAACCATCCATCCCCACCATATCGATTGCACGTAAAGCCCTTATACGACGCTCTTCTGGGTACACGCCCATCGCTTCTAAACCTAGCTCAACATTCCCCAAGACCGTCAGCCATGGTAACAAAGCAAAATTCTGAAACACCATACTAACACCCGGCAAAGGTCCGGTTACTTTACGGCCATCACAAATCACTTCCCCTGCAGAGGGCTCTATAAGACCAGCAATGATCCTTAGTAAGGTCGATTTCCCAGATCCAGACGTCCCTAAAATCGCCACAATCTCACCACGAGAAACCTTCAAATCAATAGAATCCAAAACTTTCAAATCTTGTCCAAAATCTTTTTT
>CAXGBK010000161.1:0-2165 GCA_964008345.1 uncultured Coxiella sp. | reverse complement strand
TCAAACATTTTTCATGAGAATTGACGTTTCAGTCATAATAAGATCATGATTGTTGCGGCTTTCTAGTATATGTATGATGTTTTTTACTTGCATATTTCGGTGTTTGCGACTTTGTTTTTCGTGAGGGAAAGGCACTGCTTTCTTTAGGTGGTGTCGATTTTGTATCGATCGTTCCTGTTTTAAATGGGTTATTTGCACGGAGCCATTTTAGTATGCGCTGCCAAATTCCTGCAAGAATTTTAGTTAAACTTGTGAAGTATGTAGGTTTTGGTTTGGGTTTTGGCGTTGTAATAGTCATCTTTTCGCAGTTACTAAGCCAGTGTTTGTGTTCTTTTTTGAGTTTGTGCATAAACGATTGCATATCGTTTTTTTCTGCAGATGAAGGCTGCATGCTTAGGTTTGGGATGCCGAGTTTGATCATGGTGGCCATTAAGTATTGGCTTCGCTGTTTGGATGTATTACCTAACAATCCTTCAACTACTAATGATCTAATTATTAATCTATGGATTTCACAGATTGGGCACCGGTCTATGAGGCACAATGCTTTAATGATAGGGCTGTCTTCGGAGACTTGGAAAGATTGGTTGTGTGTATCGATGTATACAGTATCATCTTTTTTGGGTTGACTGACCGTTGGGGATTTTGATGGGTTGCTGATTATGATTTTAGCTTTTTTAATGTCTTTAACGATGGTGCTACAAATATCCTCTAGGATGGGCATAACTTCTGTAATAAAATCTACATCATTAAATTCTTTTAGATTGGTGTCGGCAACGATGCATATGAGATATTGTAGGCGAGTAAACTGACATGCTTCTTTGTAGAGTTCTTTTGCTCGCTTTTGATTGGGATGGAAATGGCTTAATAGGAATCGTACTTGAAGTTTTAGATTGCCCCATATACAAATGCCTTTTTTAAATGGGCTGATGTCCTTTTTTTTAGGATCGGTGTCGCTAAAATGATTGGATGGTGTAATGTCGCCATTTTGTATGCACGTGAAAAAAGCTTTTTCTAGTGTTGATTTTTTCGGTCTACTGCACGGGTCCATCATGCCTAGAACTTTTAAAAAAGATCGGTTGATGTGTCCATTTTCTTGTTTAATAGTGAACTCATGGTAGGGGCCGCATTTGGGGTGTAGGATACTTCCTCCGCGATCTAGGTGTGTTAGGATGAGGTTGTTGTCTTTTTTGCGAATAAGAAATTGAAAAGAATGGCCTCTGTAGCTTGCAAAAAAGCACTGAACTTCTGGCATTTTTTCGATAGGTATTTTTAAAGCTTGTATATTGCTGACGTTTTCTTTACGAATGTCCCCAGATCTGTTTAGATTAAGGTTCGAGGGTACTTGGTGTAGTGTCTGTAATGTTTTCTGCAAGGCTTGGATGTCTTCGTCTGAACGGCTATCTGGATGGAAATGTTCATGGGCTACTTTAAAGCTTTCTAATGAATGTTGCATGATGGGTAATAGTCTTTCAGCGATGGATCGACGATTATGATCGGTTGCATAAATATGCTCAAATGTGCTTAAGCGAGCGATAGGGTCGTCGGTTGTAAAAATCGGCGTGGGGGCGAAAAGGTGGTCGTACTCTTGTTTCATTAGATTATCCTTGTGTGTTTTCTAGTGTAATTTTCCAGCATCATATCATTTTTTTATCTGTAAATTCAATATTATGTCTGGCGTATAGGCTGCTGTTAATTAGGAGCTAAGGTTTGGCCTCAATGGGCAAGGGAGGGTAATATTTTTTTAAGGTTGGGGGTTTGTTTCAGGCTAATTGGTTGTATTTTAATTGTATTTGTAGTAAAATTACGAGGATGTTAAGGGCTTTATTCTATGTATGAATATGACATGCGTTCGCGTAAAAACTTACAAGAATCTTGGTGTCCCAATATTTGGGATATCCTGGCCTTTTCTATCGTATTTCTAGCTATCTTACTTATCGTGAATGCGTTGAAAAATATGGCGTCACCCCCTTTGGATCTGGGTAAAGACCATATAACCCTCGATTGGTTATCTTTGTTTCATTACGCCTTGTATAGTGTTGTGAGGATGTTGATTGCTCTGTTGTTTTCTTTGCTGGCGACGTTTTTGTTGGGGACGTTGGCTGCTCGCTCAGCCTTTTGGGAGCGTATTATTATACCCCTTGTGGATATTTTGCAGTCGGTTCCTA
>CAXGBK010000160.1:0-1936 GCA_964008345.1 uncultured Coxiella sp. | reverse complement strand
ATCCATGATATAAGAGATCGTGAAAGTTATCAGAAAGGTCACATTGAAGGGGCCAAGCATAGTTTTAGTACGCTCTTACAAGATAAGCCAGAAAGCATTTTAGATAAGAACAAGAAGCATATAATATACTGCTCTACAGGTGCTAAATCCTGTGAAATGGCCGCGCTTCTCAGAGAGAAGAGGGGGTTTGATGTATACAATTTATCGGGTGGCCTTGAAGCGTGGCAAGAGGCCGGTTTTACACTAATCAAAGCAAAAGGAAAATAGAATGGCACGAGCAACGATATACACGAAGGACTACTGTCCGTATTGCGACCAGGCAAAACGTCTTATGACGCAAAAGGGAATAGATTATCATGAAATCAATATCAGTCACGCCGCGGATCAAGCAGCTATCATGCAGGAGATAGCCGCACTGACAGATATGCGAACATTTCCACAAATCGTGCTTGATGGTAAGCACGTTGGCGGCTATACTGATCTTTGTGCACATCTTGGTGCCAAGTAGATTTAGTATGGCTAATTAGCCTAGACGGAGTAGTTTTATATGAGTGAGTCAATCGTTATGGAGAAATCAGCAAAAAAGAAACAGCAGGTAAAGAAAGATGAAAAGCAGCAGCTTTTTCAGATTAAGCAGTTTTATCTAAAGGAAGTTAACTTCGAAGCGTTAACCCCGATGCACCTAATCGGTGAGCAGTGGCAACCAGAAGCAAAAATGGATCTTGATGTGGGGATATTAGCATATGACAACAACCATTACGCTGTTGAGCTAAAAATCTTGGTGAATGTATCTATGGAGAAACCGGTGTTTAACCTCAAACTTACGCATGGCGGTATCTTTGAGATCAGTGGTTATGACGACGCTTCATTAAGGCACTTACTGAACAGTTTCTGTGCAAACACCATATTCCCATACGCTAGACAAGTGGTAACACAGATTACTGCTCAAGCAGGATACCCAGCCCTAAACCTAGCACCCTTTGATTTCGAGGGTAGGTTCCACGCGTTGGTAGAGCAAGAAAAAGCCAAGAAAAAAGAAAAAGAGAAGTCCTAGGCTAATCAATCGATTCTGTGATGCGAGATAAATCGCAATCCATGAAAGGGTGTTTGATATTTTCAAACACCCTTTTTAATTCTGCTAAAAACATGACTAGATTGGCGCCATCAACCGCCCTATGATCAGCTGTTAAGGATATGGGTAATATTTTTCTAACAGCCGCTTGGCCTTGTATGGCTACGACAGCATCTTTAATCGCCCCTAAAGCCACGCTCAAGGTCATGGGTGGTAGTACCAGTGGGGTAAAAAAACGGCCACCGTACATCCCGACATTACTAATCAAAAGCGTCGCTGTCTGATGATGGAAATCAACCCCGTCTGGTGTAAGCCCTTTTTTTAAGGCATCGAGTTTTTCTCTAAAGCTACTTTTCGACAGCAGTTGCGCGTCGCGTATTACCACGATCCGAGTCGTTTGGTCAACAAAACGAGGTAGAGCAAGATGAATAGAAGACGATGGGGTGAACTGCTGGTTGTTATAAGATCCATTCATGCGTGGGTATTGGTCAATACGCGAGGCTATCGCCTTTGTTATGGCCCACAGCAGGTGCGGCTTGTGAAAATCGTTTGGGAGGATAATGTCGTCAAAAGCACTGGTTTGTACGGCACGCATCCAAGCGCTACTCGTCAGACTATCCATAGATTGGGTGCGCGGTACAGGCTGCGCGTGATGACGATGCAATTGAACATCCGCAACCGTGATAGTACCATCAGCTCGGCTGGGCTTAATGCGATGAAGATCGATGCCGTATTCTTTCGCTAGAATTCGGGCTCGAGGAATTGCACGAGGCTGCATGCTAGGTTTTTGCGCCAGATCGTAGTGATACAGCGGGGCCCCAACTTGTACCGTTTCGCCAGTAGGCGCACCAAGGCCGGTTAGCT
>CAXGBK010000159.1:0-9128 GCA_964008345.1 uncultured Coxiella sp. | reverse complement strand
TATTGTTTATCGGTGAATCTATCGGCCCTCAATGAGTCAATGGATTCGCCCTCAGCCACATCTCTAGAGGTAATGCCAGTAGCCTGGCAGGCCCAGTCCCGTCTCCAATAACAACCAAAGCATCTATTTATGGGACATTGGAGAAATTTATAACATCATTTCATATAATATATCTGCCAATAAAAATTCTAAAGCAAGCACAGAAGATCTTATTTTAAAATAAGGTTAAGAGGACTTTAATCATAATATTTTAATGGCGGTTTTTTCATAATTATATTATTGTTGTCAACAATATAACAAATATTTATTAAAGAGTTTTTATGGACGTTTTTATAAGTTTAATCTTGATCGTATTTATTACTGTATCGGCATTTGTTATGCCTTGGGTAAACCTCTTAAGAATACAAGCCCTAAAACGAACTATTCAAAAACTTTCTAGTGCTTTAGAGAAGGCGGGGATTGATGACCCAGAGATTACATCCATCCAAGATATAACCCCTACTGCAGATACACAAATGATCCATATGCAGAATGATTGTAAGGAAGAGGTAATGCCAGCAAATACAGCCGAGGAGTTGTCTTTAGGGCGCCAAGTAAAAACCATACAGCAATACGTTCTTGAGCAAAATATTGGTACCAAGCTTTACGTATGGATTGGCGGCATTGCCCTAGCATTAGCAGGATTCTTTCTCGTTAAGTACTCCATTGATAATAACTTATTAAGCCCTGCTGCACGTGTGATATTAGGTGGCGTATTTGGTATGGCATTAATCTGTTGTAGCAAATGGGTGGGAAGCAATCCGGATTTTTCTAATGGTAATCGCATCGCACAATCGTTGGCTGGAGCAGGAATTGCTGTTCTATACACAGTTTTCTATGTCTCTGTTCGTCTTTACGAATTTATCCCGATATGGACGGGGCTTTATGCAATGGCGGCAGTTACAGCAACGGCTCTTGTTCTCTCGTTGCGTAACGGCCCCCCTATTGCGCTATTAGGAATGGCAGGAGGATTCTCAGCCCCAGGATTACTAGGCATATCTGGTGACCATGAGCTGGCACTATTTATTCATCTCTACTTCATCACATCGGGACTATTGATTGTTGCGCGAAAGACAAAATGGTGGTGGTTATCTATACCAAGCATTATTGCCCCCTTGGTATGGGTGGTTATATGGCTATTCTCCAGCCACTATTCAGGAGATAGTATGTGGATGGGGTTATTTCTTGTTGGTATTAGCGCTACGATTGTTATTAGCTCCAATGAACAATACGAGAAAGATGGTGGTGGGACACGAGCTGGTTTATTCAAACTTACTTCTATCCTAAATTATATGGGGCATAGTGGTGCATTAGTCCTAATGGGTATTATCGCTAGAAAAGCTGGTTTTGGCTTTATGGAATGGGGTTTGTTCAGCTTGCTAGCACTTGGTGGTATAGGACTATCTTATTTCAATGACAAACTATACGGCTTTGTACCATGGATATCCATGGTCGTGACCGCCATGATGCTGTACTCATGGGGGCCAGAGAATGACAGTTTGTTGGCACATACTCTAGCTATTTTTGCAGTTATCTATGCGGGAAGCAGTTTATTGCTGATGTTCAGAGCCAGAGTTCCTACTCTATGGGCGGGGCATGTTAGCGTAACAAGCTTATTGTATTATCTACTTGCCTACCATAAGCTGCGTAGCACAACGTTATTTGCCAACATCCATTTTTTCTGGGGTCTTGTAGCACTTGTTTTAGTCGTGGTGGCAGTGTGTACTCTCTTCAAGATACAAAAGTATTTTGCGCAGGATGAAAATAGAGAGAGTCTTTATGCCGTATTCTCTACCATGGCCATTTCTTTTATTGCGTTGGCACTTTGCATAGAGCTTGAGCGAGAATTCTTACCAGTAGCCATAGCCGGGGAGATGCTGGTTATCGCGTGGATTAATAGTAAGACTTCCGTAAAAGCACTACGAATAATTATAGCCATTTTTGCCTGCATATTTGGGTTGTTACTACTACCGCAAATCGCTCTAATACTGCAGCTATCGCTAGATAAGTTGCTCAGGACAAAGCTACACCAACAATTATTTGTTCCCCTAGTGCAATGGCCCCTATTTCATCTGGGTGTGCCTGCTATGATGTTCATCGGTAGTTCCTATTTTCTACGTCAGCAACAAGATAATCGCCTGGTTCGTATATTTGAAATTACAGCAATAGCGTTGGGGGCATTTATGGGCTATTATTTCACACGCAATAGCCTGCATCCAGACCAAAACGTGTTGCTTATAAAAGTAGCGTTTTTCGAGCGCGGCGTTATTACCAATGTTCTATTTATGTACGGGTTAGCATGTTTCTGGGTTGGGAGAAGATCTGCGCGTAAGGCGTTCTCATGGAGTGGGATTGTGCTATGTGCAATTGCTGCGTTCCGTATTATCTATTTTGATATGCTCACCCACAATCCTATATGGGAGGCGCAGAAAATTGTTGGCATAGCTGTTTTCAACAGCCTGCTCCTTCCATACGGATTTCCATTCGTATGGGCATATCTTGCTAGTAAAGAACTGGTGGGTTTTGGGAAAGACAAGCTAGCTTGGTGTGCAGGAGCATTCATGATTGTAGCATTGCTTGCGTTGGTAACAACCAATGTCCGGTATATCTATCACGGTGAATATTTAAATATGGGGATGGTTACTTATGCTGAAATGTATACATACACAGTGGCATGGCTATTACTTGGTATGGTTTTGTTATTCATCGATTTTATAAAACAAGACAAAATGCTCCGCATTGCATCGTTAAGCATTATACTACTCACAGTTGGTAAAGTTTTTGTGTGCGATATTTCAGAGCTTACAGGTCTGTACCGCGTATTCTCTTTCTTTGGTCTAGGAAGCAGCCTCATTGGGCTTAGCTATTTTTACACACGGTTTATACTGGGAAGGCTGCGGATGAACTAGGAGTGCGGCATGCCTAAAAGAACTGGCGGAGAGAGAGGGATTCGAACCCTCGGTACGCGTAAACGCACACACGCTTTCCAGGCGTGCCCCTTCGACCGCTCGGGCACCTCTCCGAAAGAGAAGCTATTTTACTATAAATTACGACGTATTGAAATGTTTTTATTAGGATATTCGTAATAGGTGCGCATGCAACAAATGGTTTTTGTTGATGCGGGTTGGACTCTGGCAAAGAAAAGGAAAATAGGCAGGTGTAATAGAGAAGATAATAGTCAGCATTTTACAGGGTTATCTTGCATGGCTGGGATAAAAATATTATATTATGCAGATGTTTACAAAATATAGCCAACTATGACTTTTCTCTTTTCATCCGAGTCTGTTTCTCCAGGTCATCCAGACAAAATCGCCGATCAGATATCGGATGCGGTTCTGGACGCTATTTTAGCAAAAGATCCAGATGCGCACGTCGCCTGTGAGACACTCGTTAAAAATGGGTTAGTGTTTTTAGCTGGAGAAATAAATACATCTGCTTGGGTGGATATCGATGCTTTAGTGAGGGAGGTGGTCAGAGATATTGGGTATACAGAAGACTCATATGGTTTTGATGCAGATTGTATTGCGGTTATCAACTCCATTGGCAAGCAGTCTATAGATATCGAACAAGGTATACGTCACCAAGAGCGAGCGAAGCAGGGTGCGGGAGATCAAGGGCTGATGTTTGGGTACGCCTGTGTCGATACAGATAGCTACATGCCAGCACCTATTTTCTATGCGCATAAACTGATGCAGCAGCACCGAAATATTTTTAAATCAGGTGCTATTCCATGGCTGGCTCCTGATGCCAAGGCCCAAGTTACTATGCGTTATGAAGGCGGAGTGCCTAAAGAGGTTATAAACGTCGTATTATCGACACAACATCTAGATAACGTGTCTATGCAGGCGCTCAAGGAAGTGGTGTTAGATGAAGTGATTCGGCCTGTTATTCCTGAAGATAAGATGGCTAAAGATGTGAAGTTTTTCATTAATCCCGCAGGGCGCTTTGTCATTGGGGGGCCGGTTGCGGACTGTGGATTAACCGGTCGAAAAATTATTGTCGATACCTATGGCGGAATGGCAAGGCATGGTGGGGGCTGTTTTTCAGGGAAGGATCCTTCTAAGGTGGATCGATCGGCTGCTTATATGGCTAGGTATATCGCTTTGAATATCGTCGCGAGTGGTATTGCAAAGAGGGCGGAAGTACAATTGGCTTACGCCATTGGGCTTGACAAGCCTACATCCATATATGTTAATACTTTCGGGACGGCAAAAGCGCCAGATCATGTTATCGCTGCAGCTGTAGATGATGCATTTGATGTAAGTCCGTATGGTATTATCAAGACCTTCGATTTACTGCGTCCTATCTACCAGCAGTTGGCAACATTTGGGCATTTCGGGCGTGAAGAGTTAGGCCTGCCATGGGAGCAGGCTAATAGAGTGGATGTTTTCAAAGAGTTGATATAGGGGTAGGAGATGGGTGGTCGGTCAAAAGTTATTTTTCCAGGGTCTTTTGACCCATGGACGTATGCACACCAGTCGATATTAGAGCGCGCATGCGCCCTATTTGACGAGGTTACTGTAGGTGTTTGTAAAAGTCCAAATCACAAAAAAGTTTACTTGGCAGATGACTTGCGTTATCGGATTATCAAGCAAGTTTGTGAGGGTAAGGCTAACGTGCAGGTGAAAATTTTCCAAGGGTTGGTAACAGGTTTTTGTGAACAGGAGCGTTGTTTTAATGTGATTCGTGGCGTTAGGCGTGCGCAGGACTTCCAGTATGAGTGGGAGATGTATCATCATAATCAGGTCTTATCAGAGGAAATAGAGTGGTTACTGTTGCCGTGCAGAAAAGAACACATGGGCGTTTCTTCAAGCCTTGTTAAAGAGATTTATCAGCATGGTGGTGATATTACAAGCTGGGTGCCAGGACATGTGATCAAGGCTATGGAGCAACAGAGGCGGGTCGATGGCGCTTAAAATAACACAGGAGTGTATCAACTGCGATGTTTGTGAGCCTGAATGCCCAAATAATGCAATTTATATGGGAGAGTTGATTTACCACATCAATCCCAAGCTTTGCACGGAATGTGTAGGGCATTTTGATCAGCCTCAGTGTCAGGAGGTTTGTCCTGTTGACTGTATTCCACTAGATCCTATGCACAAGGAGTCAAAAGAAATGTTGTGGGATAAGTACCACGCATTAGAAAAGTCTAAAGAAGAGGTGTAGGTTATGCCAGAGTTGCCTGAGGTAGAGACGGTATGTGCAGGTTTGCAGCCGTATGTGGGTGAAAAGGTGGCCAATGTAACAATTCGCCAGCCAAGTCTTAGGTGGGCTGTGCCAGATGTGCTTAAAAGTTGTCTCAATGGCCTTAAGATAAAGCGGCTGAGCCGAAGAGGGAAGTATTTACTGTTTGAATTTCAAACAGGCTATCTTATGGTTCATTTGGGCATGAGTGGTTGTTTGTACATCGAAAGCGCTGAGGCGGAGTGGAAAAAGCATGATCACATATTCATTAAGCTTGAGTCTGGTTTTGAGATGCGATATCACGACCCTAGGCGATTTGGCTCGATGCACTGGGTAGAGGGTGATCCTATGAGGCATAGGTTGCTGGTACGCTTAGGTCCTGAGCCATTAACAGAGGCGTTTAGCGCCCATTACTTGTATTCGCGCATAAGAGGGAAAAAGAAGAGTATCAAGGCGACGATTATGGATCATCATGTGGTTGTTGGTGTGGGGAATATCTACGCAGCTGAGTCATTATTCTACAGCGGGATTCATCCTCTTCGTCCATGCAGTTCGCTTAGTCTTAAGTCGTGTGTAGAGCTTGTGAAGGTGATTAAGCAGAAGCTACGAGAGGCCATAAAGCAAGGGGGGACAACGCTAAGAGACTTTAGGGGCTCAGACAATCGCCCGGGGTACTTCAAGCAAAGTTTGGCCGTGTATGCAAGAGAAGGTCTATCGTGTCACCAGTGTGGGACAGTCATTGAATCTGTGTGTATATCACAGCGAGCAAGCGCCTATTGTCCTAGTTGTCAGCCTATTTAGCGGGTTCTATTTAGAGGGAGTTATACGTTAATGTATGCGTGGCTGGGGTAGGAGTTGTAGTTCATGGAATTGAGTGTTTAAATAGGCTATAGTATGTCGTGGGAGTGGTGATGGACGCGGAAAAATTTATACACAGCTTTATGGATGCATTTCAAAGAAATGTTCCGCCTGCTTTGTCCGGATTGGGGCAGGTTCTTCGTGATCACGTAAAGATGACGCTTGAGCAAGTGTTAGCAAAGATGGATATCATAAGTCGTGAAGAGTTTGATGTGCAGGTCGCCTTGTTAAGGCGGGCAAATGAAAAGCTGTTGCGTTTGGAAGAGAGGATGTTGGAGATGGATGCAGGTAAAGGGGTGTCGGATGAGGAGTAGTGGCGTATTTAACGGATGGTTTAGGTATGGTTTGATACTGGTAATGGTGTTGGGGTTAGGGGCGCAGGCGCGTCAAAATAGAGCTTTTAAGAAGGGGATGAAAGCAATGCCAGATTTTGGAGGCATGATGAAGGAGAGAATTAAGCGTAACTCCCCAGGTATAAGGGCTGTAGAAAAAAGGCGTGAGAGGGAGCGTAAAAAGGTCCATAAAAAACCTGCTTTCAAGTCAAGGGCGTCGCTACTTCATGTAGCAAAGGCCTCATCTGTTAAAAAAGAAGGGGTGTGGGCAGTAGATTCGGCTACAGAGGCATACGATGATGGGCGGATTTCACAAGACAAATTGTACCATATAGCGTTAACGTATATCCAAGCAGCAGATGATGGCTTGGATGATAATGGCTACCGGCGTGCGGGAAGGTTGCTGCAAGTCTTAAAGAGGGTGCCCGCAGGAGAAGGGTACCGGTCCGCCGACATCGATCGATACTTGGGGTATTGTATATTTAAAGAATCAAAATCCGAAGCAGACTATCTTCAGGCAAAAATAATGCTAGATGAAGCAATAAAACAAAACGATAACCATCAAAAGACGTATGACGATATGGCGTTAACGTGTGATCGCCTGTATCATCTAACGAGCGAGAATAGTTACCTACAAGAGGCAAGGCGTTATAATATGCTTGCCAAGCGTGTAATCGAATGAGTTACTTGTGTGTATAGTAGTAGTACAAGATTTTATAAACGCTTCTGGGAGATACTTTTTTATTCCGAAGCACCCTGTATATAGTCTGTTTTGACAACAGTAGTTCTCTAGATAGGCGTGATACATTTTTGGCATGCCACGTGAGCATTTTTTCGACCATGTCTTTAATAAATAGTTGTTCATTCATTGTTATTGTCCATATGTTTGAAGGGGTGTTTGCAACTGTCTTGTTGTTTAGGTAGTATTCAGTATGCGTGTTTTGTTAAAATAGTTAGCTAAAAATTTTCAAGATTATACTATTTCATTCAGTAATGATTCAATAGATTATATCTGAAATAAATGTAAGACAATGCTTACAAGGTGGGGGTGTTTTGGTTTTTTTAGAAGAAGAGTATGCGGTGATTGGCTCAAAAAGGGCGGCAAGGTTAAAGCAATTGAGGAAAATGGCCGGGCTTTCAAGGCGCTTGTTTTCAGAGAGGTATGGCGTTGCTGTTGGAACTTTGCAAAATTGGGAGACGGCAAGATTTGGTGGGCTGTCAGAGAAGGGGGCGAGGGTGATGCTGGCCGCTTTGCGCAAAGAAGGGGTTGTGTGTAATTACGAGTGGTTGATGACCGGCGTTGGTAGTGGCCCTGTTAAATATATGGTGGATACAAATTTGGATTCTATCGGTGATGAGAGGGTGTCGTCTATGGAAAAGGACGTGGCTTTCTTTAAAGGGCGTTACCCGTCCTCAAAGTCGTATTGTCTACGGGATGATAGTATGTCGCCGTTGCTAAATATCGGGGACGAGGTAGTGGCGTTGCCGGTGCAAGATGTGCAAACGTGTCTAGGAAGGCTTTGTTTAATTGATCTTACTGGCGGTATAAGTATTCTTCGGTATGTGAAATCTATCGATAGTCAGGTGTTGTCGTGTTTCGCGCAGAATATGCAAAGTAGGGCGCCAATGTTGTTTGTTGACCGCGCAGAATACTCTTCAATATCCGCCGTTATATGGTGCCGGCTGCAGAATTTAGTGTGAGTTGTAAGGTGTCTACGTGAGCTTTGTTTCGGTAAACTTTACGTGTTTACCTACTTTTGGGTCGAATTTTCGCTGCGTCATTTTATCAGGCGTATTGACAGAGCTTTTCACCGTCACATAAAAGTAGCTAGACTCACTGCTCTGCATCTTTACAAATTTTCTCTTGTGTCTCATGGCCATGATCTAATCTCCCTGGCTACTAGTTGGTTTGTTTTTTGCGTTCTTTGATCATATCTAGAACGGCCTCTATTCCGTACTTATCGATGATACGAATACCCTTCGCAGATACAGTTAGAGTGGTGAATCGATTTTGACTAGAAATCCAAAACCGTTTTTTGTGTAAATTTACTTCAAATCTGCGTTTGGTCTTGTTGTTGGCGTGTGAGACGTTGTGCCCGGACATCGGTCCCTTGAATGTAACTTCACAAACTCTTGACATTGTTAATACCTGTATCTGTTGCTAAATAGAAGTTGATTATACATATTTATAGGGGTGATGACAAGTTTTTTTAGAAATTAGTGGCGCATGCGGTTCTTTTTTTTACAGTTTGGTGCGGTTTAATGCGTAAGCATTTCTATAAATGAAATATTATGCCTTGTGCTTGGTTGTTTTGGTCCATAGGTATTTGCTATAATATACGCACATTTTTTGAGTAGAAAAGCAATGGTTGGCGGATTAATTGGAAAAGTAAAGTTGTTATTCGGTACTGTATCGAGGTATTCGGCTGGCGCAAAGCTTAGGTGTCATCGCCAAAGTTTTGTAGAGATGCACAAAAGAATGTTAGTGCCAATGATACTAGAAATAATTAAGTCAAGTATGGCACTTTGGTTATTGAACGGGATAAAAGAGCATCCATCAAGAAAGCAATTAGCCAAAATTGGTAAAGAGGTTATGTGTAGGCAATTTGCGCTCGGATCGGGGGCGTGCGAGTGGCTACGTTTTATGATGGAGATGGACTGGTGGCTTTCCAGTGCTGATACAAAGGGAGTGGCGCTTTTTTCGTTGTTGTTATC